>JAVHLZ010000034.1 GCA_031081675.1 Armatimonadota bacterium | reverse complement strand
CTGGCCTACCTGCTGCGGTTCCGCTGGGAGGTCGTCCCGGCCGCTGACTCCCCGCCTCCCGGGCCGTACTTTGCCCCCCTGGCCCTGGTCGTCCCGGCCTGGATCGCCCTGTTCGCCGCCTACGGGCTGTACCGGGACCGCCCCGGGGGGTTTGCGGACGAGGCTCTGCGGGTGGCCAGCGCGGTCTCCGTCGGCATGATGGGGGTCCTGGCCGGAACGTTCTTCTATCGGCAGTTCTCCTACTCGCGGTTGTGGGTCCTGTTCGCCTGGGCGCTCAGCCTCGTGCTGGTGGTGGCCGTCCGGGGGGTACGGCGAGTGGCCCACAGGGCCCTGCGGGCCCGGGGGGTGGACGTCCGCCACGTGCTCATCGTCGGCACGGGTCCGGAGGCGCGGGCCGTGGCGGCCATCCTGCGGGCGCGTCCGGAGTACGGCCAGCGGCCCGTGGGGTTTGTGGACGGAGGCGCCGGAGAGATAGACGGCCTTCCGGTGGTGGGCACGCCCGAGTTGGTGCTGGCGGCCGTGCGCCGCGCGGGGGCCCACCGGGTGATCATCGCCCTGCCGGGGGACGCGCGCCAGACCATCCTGCACGTGGCGGCCGCCTGCCGGGAGGCGGGAGTGCCCTTCGCCATCGTGCCGGACCTGTACACGCTGGCAGCCACCGGGGCCGAAGTGGAGCTGGTGGACCGCCTGCCCCTGTTGACCCTGCGCGACAACCCGCTGGCCGGGTGGGGCCAGCGGGTCAAGGACGTCCTGGATGTGGTAGGGGCCGTCGCGGGTTTGCTCTGTGCCCTCCCTCTGTTCGCTGCCATCGCCCTGCTGATCAAGCTGGACAGCCCGGGCCCGGTCTTCTACCGTCACCGGCGGGTCGGCAAGGGCGGGGTGCCGTTTTTCGCCTGGAAGTTTCGCACCATGGTCGTTGACGCCGAGGAACACCTGGCCCGCGACCCCTCGCTGCGGGAGCGGTTCCGCCGGGCCTTCAAGCTGCCCGACGATCCCCGGGTGACCCGGGTGGGCCGGTGGCTGCGGCGGACCAGTCTGGACGAACTGCCCCAGCTGCTCAACGTCCTGCGGGGCGAGATGAGCCTGGTGGGCCCGCGGCCGGTGGTGGAGGAAGAACTGGCCAAGTACGGCCCGTGGGAACGCCGGCTGCTGTGCGTCAAGCCGGGGCTGACCGGGCTGTGGCAGGTCCTGCGCCACCACGAGCTGGACTACGACCGCCGCGTCAGCCTGGACCTGTACTACATCGACCACTGGTCGGTGGGCCTGGACCTGAAGATCCTCCTGCGCACGCTCCCCTCGGTGATCGCCGGGCGGGGGGCCTATTGAAACCGGAACATCAGGACACAGCAATACGCGCAGGCATCTACACACCCGGGGGCTCGCGATCAGTCCTCGATGCTGCCAGTCGAGTCGGGGGTTCACACGGGTCCTGACGATCGTGACGGAATGACGGATGACGCGCGATCCCCCCAATCCCGCAGTCCCGCGGTCGCGCGATCCCGCGATCTGCGCGTTGCCCTCGTCCACGACTGGCTGGTGACCCTGGGCGGGGCGGACCGGGTGCTGCTGGAACTGCACAACCTGTTTCCCCACGCGCCGGTGTTCACCGCCCTGCACCGGCCCGGGGCCCTGCCGGCGCCCTTCCGCGGTCTCGATGTCCGGCCCTCCTGGCTGCAGCGGGTGCCGGGCGCCGTCGGGCGCCACCGGCTGGCGGTCCCGCTGCTCCCCCTGGCGTTCCGGTCGGTGGACCTGCGGGGCTACCACCTGGTCGTCAGCAGCAGCCACGCCTGCGCCCACGGGGTGCGCGTGCCCCCCGGAGCCGTCCACATCTGCTACTGCCACACCCCCATGCGCTACGCCTGGGACCTGCAGGACGAGTACGTGCACGCTCTTCCACGTGCAGTCCGCCCCGCCGCGCGGGGGATCCTGGCCGCGCTGCGCGCGTGGGACCGGGCGGCGGCGCAGCGGGTGGACGTGTTTGTGGCCAACTCCCGCCATGTGGCTGGCCGCATCCGCCGCCACTACGGACGCGACGCCGTCGTGATTTACCCTCCCGTGGACACCGACTTCTTCACGCCGGCTGCGGAGACGCCGACGCGCACGCACGGGGCAGCGCAAGAGGGCTTCCCTCCACCCCCGGGTCCCCCGTCCACACGCTCCCCCGTGCCTGGGACGTACTACCTCGTCGTCTCCCGCCTGGTGCCCTACAAGCGGGTCGACCTGGCGGTGGAAGCGTTCACCCGCCTGCGCCGGCCGCTGGTCGTCGTCGGGGACGGACCCGAGCGCCGGCGACTGGAGGCGATGGCGGGGCCGGGGGTGCGCTTCGTCGGCGAGGTGGCCGACGAGGTGCTGCGCGAGTACTACCGGCACTGCCGGGCCCTGGTGTTTCCCGGGGTGGAGGACTTCGGGCTGGTTCCGGTCGAAGCCCAGGCCTGCGGGCGGCCAGTCATCGCCCTGAGACAGGGCGGCGCCCTGGAGAGCGTCGTGGACGGGGTGACGGGTCTGCTGTTCTCCGAACCCGATCCCGAGGCTCTGGCGTCGGCCGTCCGGGCGGCCGACGGCATGGAATTTGATCCCCGCGCCATCCGAGCGCACGCGGAGCGGTTCTCCCGCCCCCGCTTTCGGGCCGCGATCGTGGACCTGGTGGAGACCATCCTCCGGGATCGACTCCCCCTGTAGCCCGGCGGCCGGGCGGCGGCCCTTCTAGCCCTCCGCCTGCGCGGGCATCTTCACAGTGTGTCCAGATGTCCGACGAGGGAGCCTTCATGTCGTCCGACCCTGAACCGGCTGTGATCCGCAGCACACCTGTGTCGGCCGTCGGCCCGGGAGCCGACGCCCTCATCGCCAACCTGGAGCAGGTGGTGGTGGGCAAGAGGACCACCCTCGAACTGGTCGTCGCCGCCCTCCTGGCCGGCGGGCATGTCCTGCTGCAGGACGTGCCCGGGGTGGGCAAGACCGTCCTGGCCCGGGCGCTGGCGCGGTCCATCGGCGGGACGTTCCGCCGCATCCAGGGCACGCCGGACCTGCTGCCCTCGGACATCACCGGCGGGATGGTGTACGACGCCGGTCGGGGCGCCCTGCGGTTCGTGCCGGGTCCCGTCTTCGCCAATGTGGTGCTGGCCGACGAGCTCAACCGTGCCACTCCGCGCGCCCAGGCCGCCTTTCTGGAGGCCATGGACGAGGGGCGCGTCAGCGTCGAGGGAGTCGCCCACACACTTCCGCAGCCCTTCTTCCTGATCGCGACCCTCAACCCTCTGGAACACCACGGGACGTATCCCCTGCCCGAAGGGGAGCTGGACCGGTTCCTGGTCTCGACGTCGCTGGGCTACCCCGACCTGGACGAGGAGGTGGAGGTCATCGCCCGCCAGCGGCGGGCGCATCCCCTGGAGGACCTGCACCCGGTGGTGACGCCCGCCGAGGTGCTGGCGTGGCAGCAGCAGGTCCGGGAGGTCCACGTGGAGCGGTCGGTGATGGCCTACGCCGCTCAGGTGGTGGCGGCCACCCGCAGCCACCCGGAGGTCGCCCTGGGGGCCAGTCCCCGGGCGTCGGTGGGCCTGGTCCGCCTGGCCCAGGCCCGGGCAGCGCGCGAGGGCCGGCCGTTCGTCCTGCCCGACGACGTCAAGGGCCTGGCGCTGCCGGTCCTGGCGCACCGGATGGCCCTGCGTTCCCGGGCCGTGTCCCCCGACGAGGTCGTCCGGGAGATCCTGGAGGCGGTGGAGGTGCCGGTCCGGGTGGGGGGTCACTGACGGAAGCGCAGACAATGCGCAGGCACGCCGCCGCGGGGGCCGCGGGCGCGCGTGCAACGCCTGAGGACGGAGGCGCAGCGCGCAGGTCACCTCTTTCCTGGAGGAGGCGACGCGTTCCCTTTCCCTGCGGGAGAGGGCTGGGTGAGGGCCCGTGAGGAACACGAGCATCAGGCCGACGGCCGACGGCGTGGCCGTGGGGGTGCTGGCCGTCTTGCTCCTGCTGGTGGCCATCAACCTGCAGGCCGGGTGGGTGTTCGCCGTCGACGCCCTGCTGTGGGGGGCTGTGGTGGTCGGGTGGGCGGAAGTCTGGACCGCCCTCCGCGGGGTCCGGGTCTCCCGTACCATGCCGGCCGAGGCGACCGAGGGAGAGCAGGTGTCCGTCCGCCTGGTGCTCGGCGTGCGCCGGGGGCACCGGGTTGCGCTCACGGTCCGGGACGCCGTTCCCGGACTGACCGCGGGCTCGGTAGCGATTCCCGTGCTGTCCACCCGACCGGTCACCGCCGCCTACCGCGCCACCGCCCTGCGGCGGGGGGTCCACACGGTGGACCACGTCGAGGTCTTTACGGCCGGCCTGCTGGGGCTGGCGGCGGCCCGGCGCCGGGTGCCGGCCAGGGGGACGGTCGTCGTCCTTCCCCGGTACTGGACTCTCCCCCGCCTTCCGTCCTCCGGCCCGGCGGACGCCGACCGGACGTCCGTGCGCCGCGTGATGCGCCACGGGTTGGACGTCTTTGGTGTGCGCGACTACCGCGACGGCGACAGCCTGCGCCACGTCCACTGGCGCAGCACCGCGCGCCGCGGCCGCCTGGTGGTGCGGGAGTTCGAGGACGACCTCCAGGAGGCGACGGCGGTCCTGCTGGACACCCGTCCCGGCCTGTACGAGGACGCCCCGGACGCGTTCGAAGACCTGGTCCGCGCCACCGCCTCGGTCGCCCACACCGCCACCCGCTCGGGCCGCCCGGTCCTGCTGGTGAGTTCCGCGGACCGGCAGGCGAGCGCGCTGAGCTGGCGGGAGGCGCTGCGGTGGCTGGCGTCGGTGCACCCGGGAGGCAGCCGCGGCCCCGCAGAGCAGCACGCGCTGCTGCCTCCGGGGACGCGTGCCGTCGTGCTGACCGCTGACGCCGACGGGCTGCTGGTGCTGGCTCGCCGTCACCCGGTGGCCGCCGTCGTGGTCAGCGTCCCCACCTACCGGCCGGGCAATCGGGAAGCAGGGGAACCGCCCGAGGGATCCCTCCTCGCGCTGGAAGCGCTGGGGGTGCCGGTGGCCGTCCTGCGCGGCGGTCACGATGCGGGCGCAGCCCTGGCCCGGTGGGCGCTATGACGCGCCGGCGTGCGCACGAAGCGGAGGACGCGCCGGTCGCGCGCGCGGCGACCCTGGTCGCAATCCTGGTGGCCGTGGCCGCCGTGGGCGTGCAGGAGGAGTTCGCCTCCCAGGCTGCGCTGGCCGCCGCGGCTGTCACGGCCGGCTTCATAGTCAGCTACCTTCGGCGCCGGGCCCGGAACACGTGGCTGAAGCTGGCTGTCGCCGTCCTGGTGCTGGTCGTGGCCCGGGACTTCTTCCGCACGCTGGTGGCCACTCCCTACGACCCGCGGGTCCCCCTCGTGCGCCTGTTCCTGTGGCTGCAGGTCCTCCACAGCTTCGACCTGCCGGCCCGCCGGGATCTCAAGTACTCCCTGGCGAGCGCGGTGGTGCTCGTGGCCGTCGGCGGCGCGTACGCGCGGGACCTGGCCTACGGCCTGGTGGTCGCGGTCTTCGCCCTGGCCGCCACCACAGCCGTTGCCGCGCTGTACTGGCCGGAGGGTGCACCCCTGCGGGGGCTGCTGCGCGCGGGGGCCGGGGCCGGCGCCGCGGTGGTCCTGGCCGCGGCAGCGGTGTTCGTCGCGGTCCCCCGGGGGGAGGGCCTGCGGGTCCGGTGGATGCCGGTGTCCCCGCGGCTGCCGTGGGCGGCCCGTCTGCACACACGCATTGTCAATCCGGCCTATCCGGAGGCCGACCAGGCGGGACCGCAGCGGGACGTGGTCTTCAACCCCCTGGGCTACGTGGGCTTCTCCACCTTCGTGGACCTGCGCCTGCGGGGTGTGCCGGACGAGCGTCTGGTCCTGCGCGTCCGGTCCACGCGCCCGGCGTTCTGGCGGGGGCTGGGGTTTGACGAGTACACCGGCCAGGGCTGGCGGATGACGGATCCGTCCGTCGAGGAACTGATCCCCGACCAGGTGCGGTTTGTGGCCCGGCTGGGAGAGGACGAGCCCTGGCCGGCCGGCTCCGAGCAGGTCGTCCAGACATTTTACGTGGAGGCCGACCAGCCCAACGTCATCTTCGCCGCCTACCGGCCGTTCGAGGTCTACTTCCCCACCGGGCTGGTAGCCGTGGACCGCTACGCCGGACTGCGCAGCCCGATTACCCTGGAGCCGGGGATGGTCTACAGCGTGATCAGCCGGGTCCCGTCGCCCACTCCGGCGCTGCTGGCCCGCGAGCACGGCGAGATTCCGCCCTCGGTGCGGGAGCGGTACCTGCAGGTGCCCCGGCTGCCCGACCGCGTGCGGCAGTTGGCCGCCGACCTCGCGGCGGGAGGCGGCAGCCCCTACGGCAAGGCCGTGGCCGTCGCCGACTACCTGCGCCGGTGCTGCACGTACACGCTGCAGGCGCCTCCGTTGCCTCCGGGTGCGGATGCCGTCGACCACTTCCTGTTCGTGACGCGCCAGGGATCCTGCGAGGCGTTCAGCAGCGCCCTGGCCGTCCTGCTGCGCGCGGCCGGGGTCCCGGCGCGGTTGGTGACCGGCTACACCACCGGGGCGTATAATCGGCTCACCGGCTACTACGAGGTCCGCAACTCCGACGCCCACGCCTGGGTGGAGGTCTTCCAGCCCGGCGTGGGGTGGGTGGCGGTGGACCCGACGCCGGGGTTTGCGGTGCCGTCCGCGCTGGACGACTCACCCGGCCAGTGGCTGCTGGCGGACGGGATCCGATGGGTGTGGAGGGGGATGGCCGGAGCCGGCGCAACGGTCCCGCGGGACATTCCCCTGCAGGGCGTCCTCGCTGTCCTGGGGGCGGCGGCCGCTGCGGCCGCCGCCGCGGCCCGGACACGGCGCGGGCCCGGCCGCCCCGCAGATCCGGTGGAGACCGCCTACGTCCGCATGGAGCACCTGCTGAGACGCCGGGGATACCGCCGGCTGGGGCATCTGACTCCTCGGGAGTTCGTGGCGGCGCTGCCGGAGTCCGTCCGGCCCCCCGCGGATCTGGTCACGCGGGTGTTTGAGGCATCCCGGTACGGCGGTCGGCCGGCCACTTTGGGGGACGTCGACGCCTGCCGGCAGGCGCTGGACACCCTGCGCGGGGCGGTGCGACGCCTCCCGCGGCGGAGGGAACCGCCGGGTCGCACCGCCACCCAGCCGCGTTCTCGCGTTCCCGCGATCCCGCCTTCCCGCGAGTTCGCGCGTCCGCACGGTGACCGCTCATGAACTCGCCCGCCATCCTCGCCTTCGTCTTCGCCCTGGGCACCATCCTGGGCAGTTTTCTCAACGTGGTGATCTACCGGCTGCCCCGCAAGCAGTCTCTGGTCCGCCCGGGCTCGCACTGCCCGCGCTGCGGGACGCCGGTGCGGCCGGCCGACAACATCCCCCTGCTCAGCTTCGTCCTGTTGCGCGGCCGGTGCCGGACCTGCCGGGCGCCGATCGGGTGGCGGTACCCCCTGGTGGAAGCTACGGCCGGCGTGTTGCTGGTCCTGATCTGGTCCTCCTATGCGCCCGCGGGCGCCTGGCTGGCTCTGGTCTCGGGGGCCGTCTTGGCCCTCAGCCTGCTGGCGGTGTTTTTCATCGACTTGGACCACCAGATCGTCCCCAACGCCATCACCTATCCCGGTCTGGCCGCGGGCCTGGCCCTGTCCGCCCTCCAGGGCAGGATTGTCCCCGCGGTGGTTGCCGCAGCCGGAGCCGGCGCCTTCTTCCTGCTCATTGCCCTGGTCAGCCGTGGAGGCATGGGGGGCGGAGACATCAAACTGGCCGCCATGATGGGGGCGTTTCTGGGCTGGCCGGGCATCGCCGTGGGCTTACTGGTGGGTTTCCTTGTGGGGGCGGCGGCCGGGCTGGTCCTGATGGCCGCCCGGAAGCGGTCGCGCAAAGACCCCATCCCCTTCGGGCCGGCGCTGGCGGTGGGAGGAGTGGTGGCCCTGCTGGCAGGAGACGTGCTCCTGCGGTGGTGGTTGAGCCTGTGAGACGGCGTCCGGTGGCACAGTGAGGGAAGTTTTCGGGCACCTGCGTGGAAGTACGGTCCCACGCGGGGCGGGGCGTGATGTCTGCGGCCCGGCGGGGTGGGGCAGAATCATAAGAGACCCATGAGGGCCCGAGTGCGGGGAGCGCGCGGCCAGGCCGGCTTCTCGCTGATCGAGCTGGTGGTGGTGGTCGGCCTGGCCTCCCTGGTCCTGGGGATGCTGGTGCTGGGCATCCGCCGGGCCAGCGACGCCTTTCAGCTGCGCCGGGCGGCGTCCCTGGTCACCGCCGAGCTGCGCCGCGCGCACGCCGCGGCGGTCAGCGCCGGGGTGGCCTACACCGTGGAGCTGGTGGTCGGGAGCCCCGGCGGCCTGAGGGTGTACCGCCACCAACCGTCCCCCGATCCGCCGTTGTTGGAGCGGACGGTGGGGTCCGGGGAGTGGCCGTCGTCGGTGACCGTCGACGGGTCGGCCAGCACGGTGGCCGCCTGCACGACCCCCGGGGACCCGTCCAACAAATGTGTGACGTTTCAGCCGCTGGGCTTTGCGGTATCTGGTGGAGACGTGCGGCTGGTGAGCCGGTCAGGCGTCGGGGTCAGCGTCCAGGTAACGGCGGCCACCGGGCGGGTGAGCGTGGTGCCATGAGCGACCAGCGCGGGTTCACCCTGCTGGAGGTCCTGGTGTCGCTGGCCATCTTTGCCGTGGTGGTCATCGGCGCCCTGGGGGTGCTCGGGGCGACCAGTTCCGGCGGGTTCCTGGAGGGGTTTCCCACCGGGTTCACCACCACCCGGTCGGCCAAGGACGCCACGGCGGCCGCGGTGTACCTCCAGGCGCTTCACGAGTACGTCGCCGCGCAGAACGCTGCGGCCCTGAGCCCAGGCGCGTATTGCGACGGGCCGGACTGCACGGGGGCGTCCATCTCGTCCTCCGGGCTGACCGGCTATCCCACCCCGCCCGGTCAGCCCTACCAGCTGGACTGGAGGAAGCTGGACGTGACCATCGAGCGGTGGTGCTGGGACGACTCGGTGCGGCGCTACGTGCACACCTCCGGCTGCGACACCGCGCCGTCCACCGAGTACCTCGTCCGGATCCGCTCGGTCCTGAGCTGGCGCTACCGGTCGGCGACCCGCACCCTGACCCTCGACCGCTTCCTGCAGGGAGGCCTGCCGTGACGCGGCTCCTGAGGCGGGTTCACCGGTCACAGGGCGGGGTCACCCTGGTGGAGATGCTGGTGGCCCTGGCGGTGTTCGGGCTGTTCATCCTGATGATCGACGCCGTCTTCAGCAGCGCCCGCACCGGTTCGCGCAAGGTGGAGGTGGCCGCCGACGTCGCCCAGAACGCCCGCGTGGCGGTGGACCGGATCACCCGGGAGCTGCGGGAGACCGGTGCTGCACAGCTGGTGGTGGATACCAGCCTGGGAGCCGGCTGGCACAGGGTGCTGTTCAAGTCGGCCCGCCTGGGCCGCGACCAGACGAAATTCTGCCTGTACACCCGGACCGAGTCCGAGGAGCTGTACAACCGGTACTGTTACGAGGACTTCACGGGGACCGACCCGCCCAAACCCTCCCAGACCACCGGCGACCCGCCGTACCCGCCCCCGTGCGACACGCCCGACGGCTCGCCGTGCATGCGCTACGTGCCCATCTGGCAGCGGTACGTGGGCTACTACCGGGACGGGTCGGACCTCAAGAGGGTGACCGGCCAGCTGGCGTCCCCCACAGAGTCCCTGAACCTGGCGTGGCTGACCGGCGGGGACACGATCGCGGCCATGGTGGAGAGCTTCGACGTCACCCAGGCCGGCGGGCTGCTGACGGTCCGGCTGAAGGTGGCGGGCACCGAAGTGGTGCAGGGCCGGGCCCTGCCCGAGCAGGAGATCCTGCTGCCCGGGGGGTCCCTGACGCGCAACTGACCTGGCCCCTGCGGGGGCGAGGATCCGAAGGCGAATGTGGGTGAAAGGGCATGAGGTGTGATGGACACAGGAGACTGCGGGCACGCCGGAGAGCAGTGAGAGCGCGTGAACGGGGAGCCGGAATCGGCGTCCAAGCCGGCGAGCGGGGGGCGGCACTGGTCACCGTCCTGCTGTTCGTGGTGCTCACCTTCATCCTGATCACCGCCATGCTGACCGCTGCCGGCAACGAGATCGTCATCGCCGGCCTGCAGCGGGACAGCGCCCGCGCCGCCGACCTGGCCCAGGCCGGGATCCAGGAGGCCATGACCCGGGTGGCCGAGGGCCGGCCCTACCTGGCCGGCTTCAGCAGCTCGCTGGTCGCCTCCGGCGCCGTGCCCGGCGCCACCGCGAACGTGACCGTGGTCCAGCGGTACGTGGGGACCAATTCAGCGTACCTGGAAATCCGCTCAGATGCCACCGTGGGCCGCGCGACCCGACGCCTGAGCGCCCTGGTCCTGCAGCAGCAGATCGCCTTTCCGCCCAACGTGACGTTCGCCGCCAGCGTCACCGAGACCGGCAGCGCCGACATCAGCGCCGGCGACGTGTACGCACGGACCTTCATCCAGTACAAGAACCTGCCCCCGGCAGGATCGTACACCTACGCCGGCTGGCGGGTCAGCAAGACGGCACCGGGCGCCATTCCATTCTGCTACAGGCGACCGTGCACTGACCCCAATCCGCCCGACGACACGACCAAGTGGTACCCCGCCACCCGGCTGGGGGAGCTGGACACCTCGTCGATAGGCCGCGACATCCTGGCCTTTGCGGCGGACGCCACGGCCAACTATCCCACCTGTACTCCCACCAACCCCGCCTACGCCGTGACCTTCAGCGGGCGCAAGCAGGACAACACCGACGCTGTCAACGAGCCAGTGTACGGATTCGACAGGGACGACCCTGACGGGGGAGGGCCCATTCCCTCTCAGCTGGACCCCGACCTGTTCCCCTGCGGGCTCCCCTACAAGTGGGTGGCCGAAATCGTCTACGACGAGACCGGCCTGCCGGTGGATCTCAACGGCGACGGCACTGCCGACCCCATCTGGTTCAAGCACGTGGTCTGGGAGCAGTACCTGAAGAACTACTGGCGCTTCAACGAGGTCAAGATGCGCCTGGAAAAGCGCAACGGCACCAGCCCTTGCCCGGACGACATCTGCCTGCCTGACGGCAAGGAGCCCGACCTGGTCAGTTATCCCCAGTACGCCACGGTGCCGCCGTTTCCGGAGATCAGCAGCATGACCAACAATTACACCTGCACGAAGAGCGGCGGCGGTGTGCTCAACTCGCTGCCGGTCACCTGCACCGCCCCCGACGGGAGCACCATCCAAACCGACCTGGGCTGTAAGTCCCCGGAGATGTCGGGATGCGCCGCCTCCCGCCAGGTGACTCTGGTCCTGGAGGGCGACTGGACCATCAACGGGAACATCGCGGGCCACGGGAACATCGTGGTAAACGGCAACCTCGTTGTCAACGGCACCTTTGACTACTGGGGGACGATCGTCGTCAACGGCACCCTGCAGGCCGGGACGGGGAACGTCAACGTGCACGGCGGCCTGGTGGCCAAGGAAACTCTGAAACTGATCGGCAACATCACAGTCGAAGGGGGAGCCAACGTGGGCGGCAGCGCCCCCACGGGCCCGTCCACGGTGGTCGGCAGGGCCTGGTGGGAACGCTAGTGCGGTAATCTCCCGCCCCTCCTGCGGCCCGGTGCCGGCGGGCCCCGGGGGACTGGGATGCCCCCGGATGGGGCAGGGAGAATCTGGGCCGTTTCCATGGAAGCCTGCAGGAATTGCGGGCCGAAGTGGGAAGTGTTGCCTAGCGCGGCATCCCAAACGGAGGTTCGCTGAAGGGCGGTCGCGAGGATGGCGCTGTTGGGAGCCCGTCGGTTTGTGGGCATCGACGTCGGCAGCCATACCGTCAAGGCCGTGGAGCTGGCCCCGGCGGGAACCCGCTACCGGGTCCTCCACGCGGGGTGGGGGGAGACCCCCCCGGGGGCGGTCAAGGAGGGGGCGGTGGTGGAGCCCCAGGCCCTGGGGCTGGCCATCCGCCAGGTCCTCTCCCGGGCCGGCATCCGGCCCGGCCGGGTGGTCTCTGCCGTCGGCGGCCAAGCCGTCATCGTCCGGGAGCTGAAGCTGCCCCCCATGTCCCCCGACGAGCTCAAGCAGGCCGCCCGCTTTGAGGCCGAGCGCTACATCCCCTACGGGGTGCGCGAGGTCAACATGGACTTTGACGTCATCGGCGAGACGGTGGAGGACAACCAGCGCAAGATCGTGGTCCTCCTGGTGGCCGCCCGCCGGGAGGTGGTGGACCGGCACGTGCAGGCCCTGGAGGCCGCCGGGGTGCAGCCCTTTGTCCTGGACGTGGAGTCCTTCGCCGTCATCCGGGCCCTGCAGCCCCACGCCGACGGCGAGGGGACGGCCACGGTCTTCGTGGACATCGGGGGAGAGACCACCGACATCGTCATCGTCGAAGGTCGCCAGCTGCGCCTGACGCGCAACATCAATATCGGGGGAGACAACCTGACGAAGGCGGTCGCGTCCCGGCTGGACATGGAGTTCTCGTCGGCCGCCCAGCTCAAGGAGGAAAAGGGCAGTGTGCTGCTGGAGGGTGAGCCGCTTCCCGACGACCGCACGGTGCTGGCCCTCCACGACGCCATGCTGCCGATCCTGGGCGACCTGGCCACGGAGATCCGCCGCTCGATGGACTACTTCCAGACCCGCTGGCGGGACAGCCGGGTCGGGCGAGTCGTCATCAGCGGCGGCACCGCCCGCCTGCAGAACCTGGACCGGTTCCTGTCGCTCGAACTGGGCGTGGAGACGGTGGTGGGCGATCCGTTCCTGACCTGCGAGGTGCCGGACCGGGTCCTCACCCCCGACCAGCGCAAGCAGTGGGGCCCATCCCTGGCCACTGCCGTCGGACTGGCCATGCGGGGGGCAGCCGAGCGATGATCAAGATCAACCTCCTGCCCCGGGAGCGGGTTCGCCGTCCCGCCATCGCACCACGGATGCTGGTGGCCCTGGCCTTTGTGGCCGTGCTGGCGGCGGTGGCCGTGGCCACGGTGGCCCTCAACGCCCGGATCGCCGGGCTGAAGGGCGACCTGGAGGCGGTCACCCGGGAGATCGAGCAACTGAAGCCCCGGGTCGCCGAGGTGGAAGCCCTGCAGCGCCAGATCGCCGAAGCCCGGCGCAAGGAGCAGCTGCTGCGGCAGCTGGAGGCCCTGCGCATTCCCTGGGACGAGATGCTGACCGAGTTGCGGCGCATCGTGCCCGCCGATGTCTGGCTGATCCGGGTGGAGGCCCGCCCCGACGGCAACCTGACCTTCAACGGGTTCGGCCTCAGCTACGAGGCCGTGGCCCGCTTCATGGTGAACCTGGACGCCTCACCCATGTTCGAGGGCGCGGACCTGAACATCGTCCAGAAGCAGGTCCAGGAAGGCCGCGAGGTGGCCAACTTCTCGGTGTCGGCGCGGCTGACGCCGCCGCGCCGGGAGGCCGGCGTGCCATGACCCGCCGCGAGCGCATCCTGCTCATCGTGGTCGGCACCGTCGGCGTGCTGCTGCTGTTTTACTACTACGTCTACGCCCCCAAGCAGGCCGAGATCCGGCGGCTGACCGACCAGCTGGCCGCCCAGACGGCCCAGCGGGACCGCATGCGCGCCACCGCCGCCCAGATCACGCGCCTGCAGGAGGAGTACCAGCGGCTGTCGGCCTTCATCGCGCAGATCGAAACCCGCCTGCCCGCCCAGAAGGAAACCCCCGTGCTGCTGGTGCAGCTGGAGCGCCTCAGCCGCTCGGTGGGGGTCAACCTCCAGTCCATCCGGCCCTCCCAGCTGCAGCCGGCCACCGTCGGCCAGGCACAGCAGCAACCTGCTCGGGCAGGGGGACAGCAGGCTCCCCCTGGCGGGCCGACGTACCTGCGCTTTCCCATCGCCATGACCATCCAGGCGACCTACGACGAAACCATCCGGCTGATGGCGGCCTTGCGGGACTTCCCGCGGATGATCGCGGTCCGCAGCCTGGCGATTGACCCCCGCACCCTGCCGGAACTGACGCTCAACGTCGAGGCGGAGACCTACGTGCTGCCGCGGGAGGCCCGCTAGATGGACAGGCTCCGGGAGTTTCTGAAAAAGAACCCGATTGCGGGGTGGGGCGCGGTCATCCTGCTGGTCCTGCTGGCGGGATACCTGGTCGCCTCCCGACTGTTCGTCGGTGCGCCGCCTCCTCCGGCCCCGGCCCCGGCGCAGCGGCCGGCACCCGCCCCGGCAGCTCAGCCGGCCCCGCCGCCCCAGGCGGCGGCGGCACCAGCCCCGACGGCCCCCACACCCCAGGTGGCCCAGGTTCCCTCAGGTCCCACCGGGAGACCTGACCCGTTCATCCCTCTGGTCCGGCCGCGGCCGGCCGCCCCTGTGCCCCCGCCGGCTCCCCCGCTGCCCCCGCCACCATTTCCGACGCCGCCCGGCCCCGGCCAGCAGCTGCCCCCGCCGCCGCTGCCCGGCCAGCCTCAGCCGCCGGCCCAGCCTCAGCCTCCGGCTCCCGGAGCGGGGATTGCCGTGACGGGCATCGTGGGCGACACGCGGGCCGTGGCCGTGGTGGTGATCGGCAACCGAACCGAGATTGTCACGGCGGGGGAAACCATCGGCGACCTGCGGGTGGTCCGCATCGACTCCGCGCGGCGGACGGTCACATTCGTGCAGGGCGGCAGGCGCTTTGACGTGCGCATGGGAGGTGAGTGAACGGATGCACCGGAGCCGTCATCTCCGCATCGTGGTGCTGCTGGCCGCGGCGGCGCTGGTCCTGCCGGCCTGGCGTCCGGCGCCGGCGGGCGCCGGCCCCCTGCGGGTCACCCAGGTGACCGTCAAGGACTTTGGCACCCGGCTGGTGGTGGGGGTCGTGGCCACGGGGCCGATCCTGTTTCAGGTGACGACGCTGTCCACCACGCAGCCGCCCCGGGTGGCCGTGGACGTGCTGAACGCCGTGGTGGACGAGCACCTGCGGACGACCCGCCCGGTGAACAAGGGCAACGTCCTGCGCGTGCGGGTCGGCCAGTTCCAGGACAGCCCGCCGATTGCCCGGGTGGTGATCGACCTGGTGCGCCCCGTTCCGGTGGACGTACAGCGGTCGGCTCCCCACATCCTGGTGGTGAGTGTCCCCCTGCAGGCGCCGGTGACCGAAGGGCAGGCGCGCGCGGCGGCCGCCGCGCCGGTGCCCGAGATCTCCGGTCCCCTGGCGCCGGCGGTGTCGGCCGCTCCCGGGACCGGGGTGGTCCGCACCGCCCAGCAGCTGCCCACCGGCCCCCAGGCGCCGGGGTTGATCCGCCTGCTGGAGTTCCGGGGCGTGGCGCTGGCCGACGTGCTGAGTGCTCTGTCCAAGCTGTGCGCGTTCAACATGGTGACCGACTCCTCGGTGCAGGGCACCATCACCCTGCGGCTGGTGGACGTGACCTGCGAGGACGCGCTGCGCTTCATCCTGGAGGCCAACGGCCTGGCGTTCAGGCGTCTGGGCAAGAACATCATCATCTCGTCGGCCGAAAAGCTGGCCCCGCCTCCCGAGGTGCCCGAGACCATCGCCTACCGTCTGGCCTACGGCAATGTGGACGCCATCCGCTCCGCCGTGGCGGCGGCCGTGCCGGGCATCCGGGTGGCCGTGGACACCCGCACCAACTCCTTGCTCATCACCGGGACCTCCGCTCAGCACGAGGAGGTCGTCAAGGTCCTGGGCACGCTGGACGTGCGCATTCCCCAGGTCATGATCCAGGCCCACGCCATCGACATCGCCTCCAGCGTCCTGCGGGAGCTGGGGCTGCTCAGCGGGGTGGGGGGGACCGACTTCGGCAGCTTCTTCCTGGACAGCGCCCAGAACCGGATCCTGTTCCAGTTCGTGGACACGGACCTGATCCTGTTCCGCCTGCAGGCACTGGTCACCGAGAACCGCGGCCGCATCCTGGCCGCGCCGCGCATCACCACCCTGGACGGCAACAAGGCCACCATCCTGCTGGGCGACCGGGTGCCGATCTTCACCGTGACGACCCAGGCGGGGGTGACCACGACCACCGTGACCTTCGTGGAGGTGGGGGTGAAGCTGGAGGTCACCCCGCGGGTGAACGCCGACGGCCTGATGACCCTGACCCTGCGGCCGGAGGTGAGCTCGGTGGCGGAGATCGTCACCGGCCCCGGGGGCCAGCAGGCGCCCCGGGTGGCCACCCGGTCGGCGGAGACGGTCCTGACGGTCCGGGACGGCCAGACCATCGTCCTGGGCGGGTTGATCAGTCAGGAGGAGCGGCGCACCCTCCGCAAGGTCCCGCTGCTGGGCGACATCCCCATCATCGGCGAGCTGTTCCGTTCCACCTCCACCGACATCCGGGAGAGCGAGGTGGTCTTCCTGATCACCCCGCAGATTCTCAAGGACGCACGCCAGTAGGAGGGCGGCGCGATGGGGTGTGGGTTTCCCAGGGCGGTGTGTGCGGCGCTGGTTGCGGTGGTGACGGCGGTGGGGCCGGCGGCCGGCCAGGTGCCCGGGTTTGACACCTCCCGGGTGTATTCGGAGAGCGCGTTCGAGCAGGCCATCCGGCCCTACACCGAGGCCCTGGCCCGCAACGCCAGCGACGCCCGGGCCCACTACTGGCTGGGGGTGGCCTACCTGCACGCCTTCAGGCTGTACCGGTGGGGGCTGGCCCCCTACGCTGCCGGATATGGGGTGCGGGCCGTGCAGTCGCTGGAGCGTGCGGCTGAACTGGACCCACAGCCCGTGGTCCTGCTGGCGCTGCTGGAGGCGTACGCGGCCGTGGGCGACCGGGCGCGGTATCACGCCCTGATCGGCCGCCTGGGCCAGCTGGCCACGCCGCTTCCGGTCCGGTAGCTCGTGCGGATCGTGTGATTGATGCCGGCAGCCCGGGGAGATCCCGGGCTGTCGGTTTTTGGCTCAGAAAGGCTATGGCAAACCTCCGCGGTCTCTGGTGAAATTGTCCCGGAGCGGCGGGGGCCGACCTGCACCCACCTCGCACGGGGTTCACCAGCATCGAGGTCCTCATCGTCATCGGCCTGGCCGGGCTGCTGGCCTCCGCGGTCGCCTGGCAGGCGGGGTCGCTGGCGGACCGGCTGCGGGTCCGGGCGGCCGCGACGGTGGTGGTGGCCGAGCTGCGGGCCAGCCAGGCCCGGGCCATGGCCGAGCGCCGGGCCGCGGTGGCCCACGGCGTCCGCTTTCCCCCGGGGGCGGGGGTGTATCAGGTGGTCGTCCGCGAGGGCTCGCGCCTGCTCGTGTCCCGCGACCGGCCCCTGCCCGCCGGGGTGCGGATCACCTACGCGCGCTTCGGCGGCGCCGTGCCGGACGAGGCCCTGTTCCACGGGCGCAGCCTGTTCGGTGCTCCCTCGGGCGGCGGGACGGTGACCCTGGCGGCCGGCCGGATGCGCCTGTGCGTGCGGCTCCTGCCGGCCACGGGGAGAATCCGCGTCACCACCATCGGCTGTCCCTGACGCCGGCATCCCTCGTATGAGCAACGGTCACCGCCCCACCCCGAAATTTTGGGGTCAGACCCCTGATATCGCGGCGAGGAGGTGGTGGTGATGCCGCGTCCGCGCCGCGTGCAACTCGCGGGTGGTGTCTACCACGTCACTGCGCACGCCGTGGGCCGGGACGCGCTCTTCAGGGACGATACCGAGCGGCGCAGCTATCTGCGCCTCCTCCGGGACGCCCTCCACCGCGGAGAGGCCACGCTTCTGGCCTTTGTCCTCATGGACACCCACGTGCACGTGGTCCTGCGCACTTCGAAGGCCAACGTATCCTCCACCGTCCAGTGGCTGCACGGCCGTTACGGGGAGGCCGTCAACAGGCGGTGGAAGCGGAAAGGGCACGTGTTTGGCGGGCGTTTCTACAGCACGGTGGTGGACACCGACTCTTACCTGCTGGAGGTCACCCGGTACGTTCATCTCAACCCGGTGCGGGCGGGTGTGGTGGGTAGACCCGAAGAGTATGCCTGGAGCAGCTACCGCCAGTACATCAGGGGGGAGGCGGGTCCGGCGGAACCACACCTGGTCCTGGCGATGCTGGGGACCGACCGCGCAGCCCGGGTCAGGGAGTATCGAAAGTTCGTTGAGGAACCCTTGGTGGCGAGGCTCCGGGACTACAGGCCGGGAACGCGTGGGTGGGAGGTGGCGGCCCTGGCCGCCGTGGCTGACGCGCTGGGCGTGCTGCGGGCCGACATCGTGGAACGCCGCATCCCGGGGCTGCGGCTGGCCGCCGCGGGCCTGCTGGTGGACGAGCTGGGCATGGCCCCGGCTCGCGCCGCGCGTCTGCTGAGGGTGCGTGTCCGCACTGTGAGGATGAATGTGCAGAAGGTACGCGCCGGGAAGCTAGCCCGGAAGGCGATGGACCGCATTGTCCGGGCGCGACAAGCCCTGTCCGGAGACACTGTTGCAGTTTAACGGATCAACTGCCCCGCGCCTCGACGCCCAGCTGTCGACAGGTCGTAGGCGTTTTGAAGCTTCCTTCGGATGTGCGGGCATACCAGCCTCCAGGGAAACGAAATTTTGGGGTCAGACCCCCTTCGTCGACGTTGTCACAGGTGTCGCATCCGCTTCGGGGTGGGCGCTACCGGCAAGAGAGA
>JAVHLZ010000033.1:11754-20676 GCA_031081675.1 Armatimonadota bacterium | reverse complement strand
GGGTGGGAATCCAGCGAGCCGTCGCGGGGATCCAGACTCCCCGCGAGGCGCTGCGGTCGATGGAGCGGCAGGTCCGGGAGGCGCTGGCCTGAAGGTCCGGACGCGTGCTATCCGCTCTGGGCCGAAGGCTCGCCGGCCCACACCGCCACCAGGAGGCCGTCGCGCACCGGGACCACCGATGCAGCCCATCGGGGATCGGACACGATCAGGCGCGTGAAGCGCCGCACCCCTTCGGTGGCCGGGGAGCGGTCCCGGGGGTTGAAGACCCGTCCCTGCCACAGGGCGTTGTCGGCGATGAGCACCCCGCCCGGGCGCAGCCGGCTGGCGATCACCGGCAGCGCGTCGGGGTACCCTTCCTTGTCGATGTCGTTGAAGATCAGGTCGAAGGGTCCGTCGGTCTCCCGCAGGGCCTGGACGGCCTCCGCCACCCGGTACCGCACCACGTCGGCGTACCCCAGGGCGTCCAGGTGGACTCGCGCGCGGCGCGACAGCTCCTCGTCCCACACCACGTGGTACACGGTGCCGCCTCCATTTTCCCGGACCGCCCGGGCGAACCACGCCGTGGAGTAGCCAAAGCCGGAGCCCATCTCAAAGATCCGGCGCGCGCCGATCATGCGCGCGATGAGGTAACAGAACTGGCCCGCCACCGGCCCGATGATGGGGAAGCCGGTCCGGCGGGCGTCCTCCTCCATGGCCTGCATCTCCGGCGGCCTCGGCGGGACCAATGCCTCCAGGTAGCGCCGGACCTCCGGGGCCAGCAAGGCGCCGGTCACCTCGCGCTCACCCCCCTGCGCCCGTGTCGGATCGCGGGGGAGCGACACCCCCGCCGCGCGCGGTCAGGGCTTCCCAGACCGCGCGGTGCGCCACCGCGCGGAAGCGCCCCCAGTCCTCCCACCGGGCGCCCAGGTCGCCAGAATACCCGGCGCTGAGCCCTTCCAGCCGTCCGGCGATCTGGAGCAGGTCGGCAGGGGCGACCTCGCCAAATGCCTCCACCTGCTCCCGGGGATCCCGGGGCTGGAGGTGGCCCGCCACCTCCCGGACCAGAAAGGCGAAGGTGCAGAAGGCCGGCGCCTGCCCCGCCTCGGCGGCGTAGCCGATCCAGGCCAGAAAACGCTGCGCCACCATCTGCAGCCCGGTCTCTTCGCCGATCTCACGGACGAGGGCCTCCAGGGCGCCCTCGCCGGGCTGCACGCCCCCCGTGGGCAGCCGGAAGATGCCGGGGGGATAGAAGGTCTTGCGCATCACCAGCAGGCGTCCGGTGGGGCGCTGCAGGACGAAGCAGACCTCGGCCTCGCGCGCGCTGCGGGTGGCGTGCTGGAGGTAGCTGTTGCGTCCCAGGGGGGCGGTCCGAATGAGGGGAGGGCCCAGACGCGCCTGAAGGTCGGCGACCTGCGGGCGCCACCGAGGCGGCAGGCTGTTGAATGCGGGCATCGCGACGGTCTCCTGCGGGTGCTCCTACGCGTTCCGGGTCACGGACGTGGCAGTGGCTTGACTATAGGCGGCGTGGCGCCCGCCGTCAACGCCGGCCAGCTCCGCCGTCAGGAAGGGGAAGCGCAAGCCGCCGCCAGCGCGTCGCGGACCCGGGGCAGGATGGCAGCCTCCACGTCGGCGTCCGTGCGGGGCGCGGGCACATCGCGGAAGAGGAACCACCGCTCGTGATGGACGGCGTCCCCGCCGGGGGGCAGCGCGGTGAGCGGGCCGAGGGTCTCCAGCTCCAGCATGGCGTCGTTCGCGAACACCTCCACGCAGCAGCCCAGGTCCGGGTAGCGGGCCCCCGGGACGTACGGGAACGTCTTGACGAAGAGCCGGCCCGCGCGGGCATAGGCCGCCCAACCGTCCGGCGCGAGGATCCCGACCTTCTGGGGCGAGGATCGGGCAGGGTCCTGGCGCAGCAGCACGTAGCGGGTTCCCCAGGTCCAGCGGGGGTCCGCCAGGTCGGTGTACGGCCACAGGGACAGCAGCCCCGTGGGCTGCAGGTGCTGCGGGTGCCGCCCGCGGGGCGGCAGGGGGATCACCGCCACCCCGCCGGGGGCCATGGCGGTGAGCGCCCACGGCGCCAGCTCGATCGTCCACGGCGTGTGGTTGCGCAGCCGGTGGGTGACGTCCACCCGGGCGCCCCGGGGGGCCAGGCGGATCTCGATCTCCTTCTGCACGCCGGTCGTGGCCTCCACCGGCTGGATCAGACGCACCCCGTCCGGCAGCGGCTCCCAGGCCACCGGATCGTTGTCGGGAGCGTAGGTGCGCGGGAACTGTTCGGGCGCGTGCCACAGGCGGTGGCCGCCGTAAATGCGCCAGGCCGTCCCGCCGGTGCGGCCCAGGTCGTCGGGGAACTCGGCGAACTCATTCTCCCCGCCGGTGAACGCAAAGCGGATCACCCGAGGCCCGACGGCGGTGGGGATAATCAGCTCCACGTCGCCGGTGGCCAGGTGCAGGCAGGCCTCCCACCCGGCATAGGAGACTCGATCCAGGGTCACAGTGCATACGTTAGTGCTGCGCTCGCGCGGCCCCTGCCCGGCACCGCGGTCCGGGCGGGGCGGGCGCCCTCGCCGCGCTTCCCGCGGCGCCGGCAGGGAATTGCCGGGACGGCGTGGAATGTTGAAAACGTTCTCACACTCACCGCGGGGGAGGGGGAGGCGATGCCGAGGTCACTGGGGCGTGTGGGTGCCGCAGGGGTGGCCCTGGCGCTCGTCCTGGCGGTCGGAGCCGGATTGCCGGTCGGCGCCCAGCAGCCGTACCCCAGCAAGCCCATCACCATCGTCGTGCCCTGGTCGCCGGGCGGAGGAACTGATCGCACCGCGCGGGCCATTGCGGCGGTCCTGGAGAAGGATCTGCGTCAGCCTGTGGGCGTGGTCAACCGCACGGGGGGCGGGGGGGTCATCGGCCACATGGCGACCGCCACGGCCGAGCCGGACGGCTACACCCTGGGCATGATCACCATCGAGATCACCATGATGAGCTGGCTGGGCCTGACCCACTTGACCTACATGGACTACCGGCCCATCGCGCTGTTCATCAACAACCGCGCCGGCATCACCGTGCGCGCCGACGCTCCCTGGAAGACCTACCGGGAGCTGGAGGCCTACATCAAGGCCAATCCCGGGAAGCTGAAGGCGTCGGGGACGGCGGCCGGCGGCATCTGGGATCTGGCGCGGGTGGGCTGGCTGCTGGCGGCGGGGTTGACCCCCGACCACGTCAAGTGGGTCCCCAGCGCCGGAGCGGCGGCGGCTCTGGCCGAGCTGGCCGCCGGCGGCGTGGATATCTGCACCTGCAGCCCCGCCGAGGCCCTGCCCCTGGTGGAGGCGGGCAAGGCGCGGGTCCTGGCCGTGATGGCCGACAAGCGCTGGTCGGCGCTGCCCCAGGTGCCCACCCTCAAGGAACTGGGCATCAACTTTGAGATCGGGGGATGGGCGGGGCTGGCCGCGCCGGCCCGGACGCCGGACGCCATCGTGCAGTTTCTGGACCGGGCCGTGGAGAAGGCCGTGCGGTCGCCCGAGTTCACCACCTTCATCAAGACCAGCGGCTTCTGGCTGGACTACCGGAACGCCGCCGAGTTCAGCAAGTTCCTGGCGCAGGAGCACCTCAACAACGGCAGGCTGCTGAAGGCCGGCGGGTTCATCAAGTAGACGCGCAGGGGCATGGGGGCCTGGGACGCGCTCGCCGGAGTGGTGCTGGCGCTCCTGGGCTCCTATGTCTTTGTTGCCGCCCGCTCCTTTCCCCGGATGGCGGGCCAGTACCCGGGGCCCGGGCTGTTCCCCCAGCTGCTGGGGGCTCTTCTGGTGATCGCGGGGGTGGCGCTGGTCGTGGGCTCGGTGGCCGGCGGGCGGGCG
The DNA here is from genome assembly GCA_031081675.1 of Armatimonadota bacterium. Taxonomy (NCBI): domain Bacteria; kingdom Bacillati; phylum Armatimonadota; species Armatimonadota bacterium. Next base: position 16,849 of record JAVHLZ010000033.1, on the reverse strand, counting down.
CGGGTCCGCCGCGCTCTCCTGGGCGGCTCTCGCCGTGAGCGGCTGTCCGCCCTGCTGGTGGTCGCGGCGGTGATCTTTTACATCGTGGCGGTCACCCGGCTGGGATTTGCGGTGGTCTCGGTTCTCATCCTGAGCGGCCTCATGGCCGCCCTGAGAGTGCGGGTGCGGTGGAGCGTCCTGATCGGCGTCGGGACGACGGTGGTCCTGTATGTCCTGTTCGCCCGCCTCCTGCGGGTACCGCTTCCCGAGGGCATCCTGCGCGGCCTGCTGTGAGCGTCGCCTCCTGCCGTGGCTGACCTGGTCCTGACCACCCTGCAGACACTGGCCCAGCCCCACGTGCTGGGCGTGATCGTGCTTGCCGCCCTCTACGGGCTGTTCGTCGGGGCCATCCCGGGGCTGACCGTGACCATGGCCGTGGCCCTGTTCGTGCCGTTCGCGTTCTTCCTGGACCCCATCCCCGCCATGGCCGCTATCGTGACCCTGCAGGCGATGGGGATTTTTGCCGGCGACATCCCCGCCGCCCTGGTCCGGATGCCGGGGACCCCGGCGTCGGCGGCGTACACCGCGGACTCCTACGCCCTCAGCCAGCAGGGGCAGGCGCGGCTGGTGCTGGCCGTGGACGTGGTGGCGTCTGCCCTGGGGGGGCTGATGGGGGCCGCCGCCCTCATCGTCGGCGCCAGCGTGCTGGCCGAGTTTGCCCTGAAGTTCAGCAGCTACGAGTTCTTCTGGCTCGCCGTGCTGGGATTGAGCACGACGGCCTTCATCGCCACCGGATCGCCGCTGAAAGGGCTGGTGTCGGTGGTCCTGGGGCTGCTGCTGTCCACGGTGGGTATCGACATCACCCTGGGGTTTCCCCGCTTCACCTTCGGTACAGCCTATCTGCTGGAGGGTATCAGCTTCATCCCCGCCATGATCGGCCTGTTCGGGGTGGCGGAGGTCCTGCGCACCGTGCTGAAGGGAGAGATGCACCTGGCCTACGCCCGCCTGGAGGCCCGGGCGACCTTCCGGCCGGCCGTGCGCACGGTCTGGCGGTACCGGGTCAACGCCCTGCGGGGCGGAGTGATCGGCCTGATCACCGGGGCTTTGCCGGGGGCGGGAGCCGACATGGGAGCCTGGCTGGCCTACGGGGTGTCCCGCCGGTTCTCCCGGGAGCCGCACAAGTTCGGCCGGGGGTCCATGGAGGCCATCGTGGAGTCCGGGGTCGCCAACAACTCCGACCTGGCGGCCGAGTGGATCCCCACCCTGGTCTTCGGCATCCCCGGGGACGCCTTCACCGCGGTGGTCATCGGCATTCTGATGATGAAGGGCATGCGGCCCGGCCCGGCCATCCTGCACGACTACACCAACGTGCTGGTGGCCATCTACCTGACCTTCATCCTGGCCAACCTCCTGATGGTGCCCCTGGGGTTCGCGGCCATTCAGCTCAGCAGCCAGATCCTGCGCGTGCCCCGCAACGTGCTGATGCCGGTCATCCTGATGATGTGCATCGTCGGGGCCTACGCCATCAACAACAGCCTGTTCGACGTCGGCCTGATGCTGGTCATGGGCGTGGTGGGCTTCCTCCTGGAGGCGCTGGAGTTCCCGGTGGCCCCGGTCGTCCTGGGGCTGGTGCTGGGCCCGCTGCTGGAGCAGAACTTCATGATCAGCCTCATCAAAAGCGAGGGGAACCTGGCGCTGTTCGTCAGCCGGCCCATCAGCGCCGTGCTGGGAGGCCTGAGCCTGCTGGTCTGGATGGTGCCGGCGGTGACGGCCCTGCGGGGGGTGGCGCGGCGGGCCCGCGTGCCGGACGCCGCCTGAAGGGGGAAAGACCGACATGGCGCTTGCTCCCGAGCGGGTACGGGGAATTGTGGTGCCCATGATCACGCCGCTGGAGGACGATGGGGTCACGGTCAGCGAGCGCGGCGTGGAGGCGCTGGTGGAGTTCCTGGTGGGCCAGGGCGTGCACGCGATCTTCGTGGCCGGCACCACGGGGGAGGCGGCCGCCCTCACCGACACGCAGTGGGCCCGGCTGGTGGCGGAGACCCACCGGGCACTGCGGGGGAGGCTGCCCCTGCTGGCCGGCGTGTTGGGTCCCACCACGGCCCACGCCGCCGCCCGGGCCCGCCAGGCGGCCGATCTGGGGGCCGACGCGGTGGTGGCCACCGCCCCCTACTACTACCCGCCCGATCCCGACGAGCTGCTCCGTCACTTCCGGGCCGTGCTGGAGGCCACGACCCTTCCGGTCCTCCTGTACAACATCCCCCAGACGACCAAGGTGGACCTGCCCCTGGCCGTGTGCCGGGAACTGGCGGCCGACTCCCGGGTCATCGGCTTAAAGGACTCCTGGGGAGATGTCACCCGGTTTCGCCGGTGGACGGCGGTCCTGCGCGGAGGGGGGCGGGATTTCCGCATGCTGTTGGGGACGGACCTGCTGACCGACGTGGCGGTGCTGGTGGGAGCCCAGGGGACCGTCCCCTCGCTGGGGAATATCGCCGGGCGTCACCTGGTCGCCGTCTTTGACGCCGCCGCCGCCGGAGACTGGACGTCCGCCGCCCGCCTCCAGGCTGCAGTCGCGGACCTGACCCGGGTCTACGACACCGGGGTCGGGGGGCCGCAGAGCGGGATCATCGCCGGACTCAAGGGCGCCCTCACCCTGCTGGGGATTCCCGCAGGGCCCCCGGCGCCGCCCGTACGGCCTGTGGACCGGACCGGGATGCAGCGCGTGGAGGCCGTCCTGCGGGAGGCAGGGTTGCTGGAATAGGCCCCTCCGGCGAGGTCAGGTTCGGACGAACGCGTGCAGCCGGCGCAGGGCGGCCAGGCGTTCGGGATCTCCCACCTGAGCCCGCCGCACTGCCTCTTCCAGGACCGCGATGGTCCGGTCGTAGACTTCCCGGTCCACCGGGTAGGGATGGCCGTCCTTGCCGCCGTGGGCGAAGGCGAAGCGGGCGGGGTCCCGCCAGGAGGCCGGCGCTCCTGCCAGGACCTCCGACAGCAGAGCCAGGGCCCGCAGAGTCCTGGCGCCCACGCCGGGCAGGCCCAGCAGCGCCTCAAAGGACGGTGCCTGCGCCCGGTAGGTCTGTTCCAGCGCCCGGCGCAGCCTGTCCGGATGCACGTCCCGCGTCGGGTCGAGGATGTGGCGGTGCGGCAGGATCAGGTGCGCCGGCGGCGCCGCCGCCAGTCGGCGCAGTTCGGCGACCAGCACCTCCGTCCGTTCGCGGGCGATCCGGGTGATCGCCGCCCGGGCGGGCTCGGACTCCGCCGCCACCAGGTTCAGGGTCGGTCCGGTCCTGTCGCAGCACACGGCCGCGTGGGGCTCGCACACGAAGCTGCGCACCCGGTCGCCCCACCAGTGGTAGCGGCGGGCCGTGCGGTCGGCCGGGCGCATGCCCTGCTGGACAACCGCCCATCGTCCGTCCAGGGTCGCGACAAGGGTGTGATGGTAGATCTGGTAGCCGTCCTGGACGGCGGCACTGTCGACCTTGGCCACCAGGCGGCTGGTGGAGACGAGCCGGTCGGCGTCCAGGCCAAACCGGTCTCCGGATCTCCGCAGTTCCTCGGGAGTCTGGCGGGAGGTTCGGCCCTTGCCCCCGGCCACGACCAGGCCCAGATCCGCCTCCCGGCCGCGGACGGCCTCTTTGAGCGCACCGCAGACGGTGGTGGTGACCCCGCTGCTGTGCCAGTCGAATCCCAGCAGGCAGCCGAAGGCCTGAAACCAGAAAGGATCGGCCAGGCGGGCCATCACTCCCGGGGGGCCGATGTCTTCCACCAGCGCCTCCAGCACCGCCCGCGCCAGGCGCACCATGCGCTCAAACAGCCAGCGTGGGGTCCGGCCGGCGTGCAGGGGGAGGGTGGCAATGCCCGTGCGGCAGATCATCGCAAGATCCCCTTCCAGGATGCGCTCGCCCCGTGCGCAACGCAAGGACCGCTCCCACGACGACGCAGCCCGTCCGGATTCCCGGAGGCACCATGGCAAAGCGCACCCAGGGTCAGGGGTGGGTTCTTCTTCTGCCCTTGACATGGCGTCGTTATTCGATATATCGTATTGTTACGAAAATTGTTCCGACGTACCGGGGGTGGGACCGTGTTTGCACGGCCGTGGATGGGGTTTGGACCCTTTCGGGAGAGGCTCTTCGGTAAAGGCGACCTCAAGGTCCTCATCCTGGACCTGCTCAAGGACAGGCCGATGCACGGCTACGACATCATCCGGAGCCTGCAGGAGCAGTTCGGGGGATTCTACGCGCCCAGCCCGGGCGCCGTGTACCCGACCCTCCAGATGCTGGAGGACATGGGGTACGTGACGTCCTCGCAGCAGGACGGCAAGAAGGTGTACGCCATCACCGACGAGGGGCGGCGCTTTCTGACCGAACGGCAGGAGGCCGTCGAGGATATCCGCTCGCGGTTCAGCCACTGGTGGGACTGGTGGGGACCTGCTTACCGGGAGATGTGGGACCTGTTCCACACCCTCCGATCCCGGGGCCCCTGGCAGCGGATCACGCCCGAGAAGCTGCGGCGCATCCGCGATGTGATGGCGCGCGCCCGCCGCGAGATCGAGGCCATCCTCAGGGAAGAAGCGCCCGCCGAGGCGGGACCTCCTCAGCAGCCGCAGCCGTAACAGGTGATGCCAGCGTCTGCGGGCCCAGGGCCGGCGAGGGTACGCGTCTGGCCTGCCGCGCTATCCACACCGCCAGTCGCGGCCACCGCAACCGGGCCGGCCGGGTCCGGGCGGCCTCCCGAGCCAACCGCCACCGCTGTGCCTCCCGCACAGCCTCGCGCTGCCGCTCTTCGGCGACCCTTTCCGCTTCGCAGAGGTGGATCATCGCGGCCCCTCCATCGTCCGGGTCCTCGGGATGTCGGCCCTGAGGATACCGGAGACGCCCGCCCAGGGCAGTGACGGAGGTGACAGCCGGTCTGCGCAATCTGCGCGGTCCTGTCAGTCGACGCGCTGCGTGATCATGGGGATTGCGTAGATCGCGCAGATTGCGCAGACCCCAGAAGCCGGGGGGAGCCCAGGGGATCGGGTTTTGGGAAGAGCGGGGAGATCGGGGAGATCGCGTGGATTGAGCAGATTGGGTAGATTGCGTTCTGGTGGGCCCTGAGGGACTCGAACCCCCGACGC
>JAVHLZ010000033.1:0-11654 GCA_031081675.1 Armatimonadota bacterium | reverse complement strand
GGTTTTGGGAAGAGCGGGGAGATCGGGGAGATCGCGTGGATTGAGCAGATTGGGTAGATTGCGTTCTGGTGGGCCCTGAGGGACTCGAACCCCCGACGCGGTCGCTCGACGCGATCCCGGGGTGCCTTGTGCGCTGGGTCCCTCAGTGGAGCCATTGATCGCGCCTCGCTCCTCGGAGGGGCTGAGCCCCTCCGATTCCACCCCTGACGGCCCGGGGGAGCCGCGCTCCCCCTCACCCCCTCGGCCTCGGGGGTTCGTCCTCCAATCTACCAGGCAGCCGCCGGTAGCCCGGGGCGCCACCGGCGGCTGCCTGGTGGGCCCTGAGGGACTCGAACCCCCGACGCCCGGGTTAAAAGCCCGGCGCTCTACCCGCTGAGCTAAGGGCCCACCGTGGTCATTCTAGCACACGCCCTCCGGCCCGACGGGAGTCGCCGGCGGCGTCGTCGAAACCCCACACCCGATGCCCACCGTCGCTCCGTACGGGACCTGGAAGTCGCCGATCACCGCCGAGCTGGTGGCCGGCGCCGGGATTGTCCTCTCGGAGATCGCAGTCGACGGACCCGACGTGTACTGGTCCGAGCTGCGGCCGGCCGAGCGGGGCCGGAAGGTCATCGTCCGCCGGACCCCCGACGGCCGCACGGCCGACGTGCTCCCCCCTCCCTTCAACGCCCGTACCACCGTCCACGAGTACGGCGGGGGCGATTTCGTCGTGGACCGCGGGGTTGTCTACTTTTCCGAGTATGCCGATCAGCGGCTGTACCGCCTGCAGCCGGGAGGCACCCCGGACCCCCTCACGCTGCCCGGCGCACTGCGCTACGCCGACGCGGTGGTCGACAGACAGCGCCGGCGGCTCATCTGCGTGTGTGAAGACCACGCCCGCGGCGACCAGGAGGCGGAGAATTACCTGGCGGCCGTTCCCCTGGAGGGTGGTCGGCCGCAGGTTCTGGTGCGGGGGGCCGACTTCTATGCCTCCCCCCGCCTCAGTCCCGACGGCGCCGTGCTGGCCTGGCTGAGCTGGGACCGCCCGAACATGCCCTGGGATGGAACGACCCTGTGGGTGGCGGCGGTGCGGGCCGACGGGACGGTGGAGGAGCCGCACCGGGTGGCCGGCGGGCCCGAGGAATCCGTCTTCCAGCCGGAGTGGTCCCCCGACGGCATCCTGTACTTCGTCTCCGACCGCACCGGGTGGTGGAACCTGTACCGCTGGGACGCGCGCGCAGGCCGTGTGGAGCCGGTCGTCCTGCGGGAGGCCGAGTTCGGCCGCCCCCAGTGGGTGTTCCGCATGTCCACCTATGGCCTTCTGGATTCTTCCACCGCGGTCTGCGCCTTCATCGCCGGAGGGGTGTGGCGGCTGGCGCTGCTGGACACCCGGCGGAAGTCCCTGGACGTCGTGGACCTCCCGTACACCGAGATCAGTCAGGTGACACCGGCCGGGACCGCCGTGTACTTCATCGGCGGGTCCCCCACCGAACCCCTGGCATTGGTCCGCCTGGACGTGCCCCGCCGGGCCGTGGAGGTGCTCCGGACGTCACGCCCGCACCCGGTGGACCCGGGATACATCTCGGTGCCGCAGGCCATCGCGTTCCCGACCACCGGCGGACAGGCGGCGTACGGGTGGTACTACCCTCCGACCAACGCGGACTTCGCCGGCCCGCCCGGAGAGCGCCCGCCGCTGCTGGTGGTCGCCCACGGCGGCCCCACGTCCTTCTCCCCCGCCGTGCTGCGCCTGGAGTTCCAGTACTGGACCAGCCGGGGGTTTGCCGTGGTGGACGTCAACTACGGCGGGAGCACCGGCTACGGGCGCGCCTACCGGAACCGCCTGCGCGGCCAGTGGGGTGTGGTGGACGTGGACGACTGCGTTCACGCGGCCCGGTTCCTGGTGGACCGCGGGCTGGCGGACGGAATGCGGGTGGCCATCCGGGGCGGCAGCGCCGGCGGGTACACCACTCTGTGCGCGCTGGCATTTCGGGACGCCTTCCGGGCCGGGGCGTCGCACTTCGGGGTCAGCGACCTGGAGGCCCTGCACCGGGAGACCCACAAGTTCGAGTCGCGGTATGACTACCACCTGGTCGGCCCGTACCCCGAGCGGGCCGACCTGTTCCGCGCCCGCTCCCCCATCCACTACGCTCACCAGATCCGCGTCCCGGTGATCTTCTTCCAGGGGCTGGAAGATCGCGTGGTGCCCCCCAGCCAGTCGGAGGCGATGGTGGAGGCCCTGCGCCGCCGGGGCATCCCCGTGGCGTACCTCGCCTTTGAGGGAGAGCAGCACGGTTTCCGCCGCGCCGAGACGATCCGCCGCGTCCTGGAGGCGGAACTGTACTTCTACGGCCGCATCTTCGGGTTCTCGCCCGCGGACACCCTCGACCCGGTGCCCATCCATAACCTCGACTGAGCCCGTGGTGCGGGATCGAAAGGTCTGCCCCCCAGAATCTGTGAACGCGTGTTTGCCCTTGGATCACGGGGTCTGACCCCGACATCCGCGGAGGAGGGGGGCTGCCCCCCAAAATCCTCAGAGCACGAGGCGCCGGACTAAATGGAGGATTCGGCGGCGGGAAGGTGGTCCAACAGGAAGCCGAGCCAGTTTCCCCCCATCAGCCGGGCCACATCGCCGGGGCTGTATCCGTGGCGGAGCAGGGCGTCCGTGAGCCGCGGCAGGTCGGCGTGGGTGGGGATCTCCGCCAGCGCCTTGTGGGCGTTCTCCCGGGGAGGTTCCGTCGGCGGCAGGGAGTCCATCCGCAGGCGGTCGATGTCGTCCACGAAGGAGATGAAGTCGAAGCCGAACCCCACCCGCTCGATACCGGCCAGCTCGACCACGTGGTCCACATGGCGCAGGAACTCCTCCAGCGTGGCGATCTGCCTGCTGATCACGAACGACTGCACCATGAGACTGATCAGGCCTCCGCGGGCGCTCAGCGCCCGGATCTGGTCGTCGCTGAGGTTGCGGGCGTGGGGGAAGAGGGCGGCAGCGTTGGAGTGGGAGGCCACGACCGGCCCGGCGGCGCACTCCAGCAGGTCCCAGAAGCTGCGCTCGTTGAGGTGTGAGACGTCCCAGATCACCCCCAGCCGGTCGCCTTCCCGTACCAGTGCCTTGCCCAGCGGCGTGAGTCCTTCCCGGCTGTCCTGCCGGGCGCCGCTGGCAAAGGCATTGCGTTCGTTCCACGTCAGGCCGACCACCCGGACCCCCAGGCGCACGAAGGTCTCCAGCAGGTCCGGCTCGTATCCCAGCGGCGCGCAGCCCTCCAGCCCCGGGATCACGGCCGTGCGGCCTCCCCGCACGGCCCGCTCCAGCCCCTCCCGGGTCTCGGCCACGGCGAACTCCTCCGGACTGCGGCCGACCGCCCGGCGCAGTCGGGTCAGGCCCACCAGTGCCCGGCGCAGTCCGTCGGGGAGGTATTCCAGCTCCACCCACACGGGGCTGACGACCACGTCCACGCCTCCCTGGCGGAGGTCGCGTCCCACCCGGGTCTCGGCCAGAGCGGGGGGGTCGCCGCCGCGGGCGTCGGCGGCGCGGGTGAGGGCCAGGGGCAGGTCGCAGTGACCGTCCACCACCGTCAGGCTCCGGTGGAATGCCGTCCGGTCGTCCGGGCTCAGCGGGGCGCGCTCCGCGGAGGCGCTCATGTCATTCCAGGCCCACGGCGGTGTAGGACTCCGGCCGCAGCCGGATGCTCACGCGGCGGTGAGGCGCGTCGGTCGGCGGATACTGGAAGGGACGTCCCTCATACCGAAGGGAGAGCCTGTCAATGTCCTGAGCGCCGTGGGCCGGGTCCAGCCGCACCGGGCCGCGGATCTGGACGTATCGGTCGGGATCACCCGGGTCCAGCACCACCACGGACGCGTAGGGACGGCGCTGCAGGTTGCGCAGCTTGACCCGCCCAGCCGTCGTGTTCATGAGGATCTCGTCCCCGTCCAGGGCAAACCACACCGGGGTGGCTTGAGGCCGGCCTCGGGGTCCCACCGTGGCCAGCACGGCGAGGTAGGGTGCGTCCAGAAACGCGCGAATGTGATCCGGCAGCCGCATCTGCCCCTCCGCTCCGTCCCGCGACAGTGCACCCTTCATCCTAGAGCACGCCGCGGGCGAAAGGCAACGCGGCCGGCCCGCGCCGCAGTCCCGGCGTGGTCACTCTCTCGCCCCGGAAGGTCCGGACCCTCGCCCCGGGGCCTCTGTCCCGCCGGGCGGGGCTGGCGCCGGTAGGACCTGCGCGCCGAGATACCGAACCCCACCCACCAAACGTCCCGACACGAGGTGATGGCGATGTGCGTTCCGCAGACCTTTGAGGCGGTGAAGCTGGATCGCCGCAGCTTCCTGCGGGTGGCCGCCGGCACGGCCGTGGGCGCAGCCCTGGGCGGGACGGCCCTCCTGCCGGCTGTGGCGCGGGCGCAGACCCGGTCCCTGTCCTACACCAACATCGTGGACCTGACCCACGTCCTGCACAGCCGGTTCCCGTCGTTCAACCCCGACTTCTTCCCGCGCCTGTCCCGCCGGCCGTTCGTGACCATCGAAAAGAACGGGTTTTACGGGAACATCGTCTCCTACTGGGAGCACACGGGCACCCATATGGACGCTCCCGCCCACTTCGTCACAGGCCGGTGGTTCGTGCACGAGATCCCGGCCAGCCGCCTGATCGGCCCGGCGGTGGTCATCCACATCCACGAAAAGGCCACCGCCAACCCTGACGCGCAGGTCACTCCCGACGACATCCGCGCCTATGAGGACCGCTACGGCCGGATCCCCGACGGCGCGGTGGTGTTCATGCACAGCGGGTGGGAACAGTGGGTGAATGACGAGGTGTCCTACCGTCGGCCCGACAGTACCGGCACCATGCACTTCCCCGGGTTCCACCCGGAGGCAGCCCAGATGCTGGTGGAGGAGCGGAATATCATCGGGATCGGCGTGGACACCCTCAGCCTGGACTACGGCCGGAGCACCGACTTCAAGACCCACCTGACCATTCTGGGCGCCAACAAGTGGGGCCTGGAGAACGTGGCGAACCTGACGCGGATTCCGCCCCGGGGAGCCACGGTGTTCGTCGGCGCCCCCAAGCTGGCCAACGGCTCGGGCGGGCCGCTGCGGCTGATGGCGGTGTGGTGACGGCCCGCGGTGACGCGTGTGGCGCGGAGTCATTGAGCAGTACCGGCCGTTCCTCCCGGTCACCGACGCCACGCCGGTGATCACTCTGGGAGAGGGCGGGACGCCGCTGCTGGAGTGCCGGGCCGGCCGGGAGGCGGGGCTCCGCCTCCTGGTCAAGTACGAGGCGGCCAACCCCACTGGCTCGTTCAAGGACCGCGGCATGACCGTCGCGGTCAGCAAGGCGGTGGAAGCGGGCGCCCGGGCCGTCGTCTGCGCCTCCACCGGCAACACGGCGGCGTCCGCGGCGGCCTATGCGGCCCGGGCCGGCCTGGCCTGCCTGCTGCTGGTGCCCGCCGGCGGGGTGGCGGCGGGCAAGATGGCCCAGGCCGTGGTCCATGGGGCCACCATCATCCCCGTGCGGGCCGGCTTCGACCGGGTCCTGGAGCTGGCGCGGCAGGTAGCCGAACGCTTCGGTCTTGCCCTGGTCAACTCGATCAACCCCCACCGGCTGGCGGGCCAGAAGACGGCGGCGTTTGAGATCTGTGACGCGCTGGGTCGGGCGCCTCAGGTCCTGGCCCTTCCGGTGGGCAACGCCGGAAACATCACGGCCTACTGGATGGGATTTGTGGACTACCGGGCCGCCGGGCGCATCGACCGGCCGCCCCGGATGATCGGCGTGCAGGCCGAGGGCGCCGCGCCGCTGGTGCGGGGGGAGCCGGTGGACCGGCCGCAGACGGTGGCGTCCGCCATCCGCATCGGCCGGCCGGCCAGCTGGCAGGGCGCGGTGCGCGCGGTGCGCGAGTCGGGCGGCCGGTTTGTGGCGGTCAGCGACGAGCGCATCCTGGCCGCCCGCGACCTGCTGGCGCGGGAGGGGCTGTTCGTGGAGCCGGCATCCGCCGCGTCGGTGGCCGGGGTGCTGGCCCTGGCCCGGGAGGGGGACCTGGCTGGCGAAGTGGTCTGCGTGCTGACGGGCCACGGATTGAAGGACCCCGAAGCGGTTCCCCGGGAGGACATCCCCGAGCCCGTCCCCGACACGCTGGAGGCGATTGCCCGGCGGCTGCCCTGACCGTCACCAGGCGGGACTTTCCGGTTTATGAAGGTGTGCGTGTGCACATCAGGGATGGGCGCACCGCCGCCGTGCTCGGGGCGGGGCCAGCCGGGCCGGACCCCAGGTGGGCCACGCCAGGGCCGGAATCGCCCGACCTTCCGGGAGTTTGGGATCTCCCGAACGCTCTTCTACCGCCGGCAATGGCGCTACCGGCCTACGGGTCCGGCCCAACTGCTGCGAGGTGAGGACGTGGACGGGATTCGCGCCATATACCTGTGTGAGGCTGGGACCCTTCCGTGGAAGCCGTACTGTACCTTCCGCCGCGTGTGAGAGAACCCACGACATCTTCCATGATGGGCCGAGACTTCACCGCCTCGGTCTCGCTGCGGTCAGCGGATCACCAGGACTGACCGATAGCCTGGATTCAGAAGCGCGGCTGCACGGGCTGGAAGCCCGGCGTCTGGGGCACCGGCCCCGGCGCAGGACCGAAGGGCAGTCCGGGGATCCGGGGGCCCTGGTACGGCCGCAGCGGGAAGTACTCGGGAGGACTGCCCGGAACGCCGGGCTGGTTGTCCGGGCCCGGCATCAGCTGGTACAGCCGGCCCTGGTAGTAGAACAGGATCATCGGTTCGCATTCGCCCTGGCCGGGAGCGGGCTGCTGGCCCGGACCCTGCCCCTGGGGGCCCGGCAGGGGAATGACCTCCGGCTGCACCGGCAGCATCTGGGCGGGGACGGCTGTCGTCGGCATCCGCGCCGCCGCTGCTCCGGCGCGCCATCCGGCCGCGTACAGCGCGGCGCCAGCGGTCGCCGCCGCCACGATCACCGCGACCAGCGCATACCGACGGGCCATGTCCTCTCCCTCCAGTCCCCCGCGGGATCTTATGTTCACTATACCACCGGGCGCCCCCGGATGCCTCCGGGACAGGGCCCGGCGGCGCGCGTTGCGCGGCCGCGGGGGGATCCCTACAATGAAGGCATGGCGCTGGTGTTCACCTTCCCCTGCGGCGGATGCGGCCGCCGGTACAGCGTGTACTACCCCAAGGCCCTGCTGTACGAGCTCAGCGGCACCGCGCCCCGGGAGATGGGGCTGCAGGAGGACGAGGCGGACCGGGCGTCCGGCGCCGTCGACGCCGCCCGGGCCCGCGCCGAGGCGGCCGGCAACATCTTCGTTGACGCCGGCCAGGAACTGGCCCGGGTATGCGCGTGCGGCAAGCGCCTGGACTTCAACATCATGCACCACCCCCGGGTTCCCCAATCCCGGGAGGTCCTGCGCCGGCGCCAGACCGGCGTGATCCCCATGCCGGCCCCCCTGAAGAAGACCCCGGGCGGGCCGGGCGGCCGGGACTGAGGGGGCCAGCGCCGCGCCTGACGAACGACCGTTCCGTTGACCGGTCCCGCCCCGCGCAGTATGGTTACATTGCCAGCGGGAGCGGCTACCTGGATGGGAGGATGCGAGCCCTCCGAGGCGAGCCCGGCCTAACCGGGTAACGGCCCGCTGGCGCAGTGTTTATACCGTCCAGGCCGGCTCAGAGGAGCCGGCTGCCCCCGCACGAACCTCCCTACAGTAGCCACCCGAGGAACCTGTCAGGAGGGATACGGTGAGTCCATCTGCCGACGAACTGCGGGCGCGCCATCGCCTGCGGCCCGAGCAGCTGCGCTGGGTGTGCGACCCCGACGCGCTGCCCTTCCGCACCACCGCCGAGATGCGCGCCGACGAGGTCATCGTGGGCCAGGACCGCGCGGTGCGCGCCCTGGACCTGGGGTTGATCATGACCCAGCCCGGCTACCACGTCTTCATCTCGGGGCCGGTGGGGACCGGGCGCACCACCTACGCCCGCAAGAAGATCCAGGCCGCCGCCGCCGGCCGCCCGGTGCCCCCCGACTGGTGCTACGTCTACAACTTCCAGCAGCCCGACCAGCCCACCGCGCTGTCGTTGCCGGCGGGGATGGGCACGCGGTTCCGGCGGGACATGGCCGAGCTGGTGGAAGAGCTGCAGGACGTGATCCGCAAGGTGTTCAGCAGCGAGACCTACGCCCAGCGGCGCCGGGAGCTGGTGTCGTCCTTCGAGCAGCAGATCAACACCATCTGGAGGGACCTGGAGGCCAAGGCCGCCCAGCTGGGGTTTGCCCTGCAGCGTACCCCCGCGGGCATCAACACCATCCCGGTGGGGCCGTCGGGCGAACCGATCACCCCGGAGCAGTTCGCCCTGCTCACCGATGCCCAGAAGGAGGAGATCAACCGCCGCGGCCGGGCCCTGGCCGACGAGGTGAGCGAGGCGCTGCGCCGGGTGCGCACCGTGGAGCGGGAGGCCCGGGACGCCCTGCGGGAGCTGGAGCAGCGGGCCGTGCGCTCGGCGGCGGGCCACGCCATCGGGCGCCTGCGGGAGCGGTATGCGGACCACCCCAAGGTGGTGGCCTACCTGGATCAGGTTCTCGACGACGTGGTGGAGCACCTGGACCTGTTCAAGGAGCAGGAGGAGCCCCCGGCGCCCTTCCCGCTGGCGGCGCTGCTGCGGCGGGACGCCTTCACCCGCTATCAGGTCAACCTGGTGGTGGACAACAGCCGCCTGGAGGGCGCCCCGGTGGTGGAAGAGCCCAACCCCACCTACTACAACCTGGTGGGGAAGGTGGAGTACCGGGGCGAGCTGGGCGCCCTGGTCACCGATTTCACCATGATCAAGGCCGGCGCCCTCCAGCGGGCCAACGGGGGGTTTCTGCTGCTGCAGGCCCGGGACGTGCTGCTGAACCCGTTCGCCTGGGACGCCCTCAAGCGGGCCCTGAAGAGCGGGGAGGTCCGCATCGAGAACATCGGCGAGCAGCTGGGGCTGGTGCCCACCGCCACCCTGCGCCCCGAGCCTATCCCCCTGAACATCAAGGTGGTCCTGGTGGGGACGCCGCTGCTGTACCTGCTCCTGTATGTCCTGGATGATGACTTCCGCAAGCTGTTCAAGGTCAAGGCCGAGTTCGACGTGGACGTGGAGCGCACCGACGAGACCATGCGCGCCTACGCCGCCGCGGTGGGGGCCATCTGCAACCGCCAGGGGCTGCGGCCCTTCGACCGCACGGCGGTGGCGCGGGTGCTGGAACACAGTGCGCGCCTGGCCGAGCACCAGCAGCGGCTGAGCACGCGCTTCAACGAGGTGGTGGAGATCGTCTACGAGGCGTCGGCGTGGGCCCAGCAGGCCGGGCGGGACGTGGTGACGGCCGCCGACGTCGACCGGGCCATCGAGGAGAAGGTCTACCGCTCCAACCGGGTGGAGGAGCGACTGCGCAAGGCCATCGCCGAAGGGCAGCTGCTGGTGGACGTGCGGGGGGCCGTGGCGGGGCAGGTCAACGGCCTGTCGGTGCTGCAGCTGGGCGACTACAGCTTCGGCCACCCCAGCCGGATCACCGCCCGCACCTACGTGGGCAACCGCGGCGTGGTGAACATCGAGCGCGAGACCGAGATGTCGGGGCGCATCCACAGCAAGGGGGTGGCCATCCTGGCCAACTACCTGGGCGGAAAGTACGCCCAGACCCAGCCCCTCAGCCTCAACGCGTCGCTGACCTTCGAGCAGACCTATACCGAGGTGGAGGGCGACAGCGCCAGCTCCACCGAGCTGTACGCCCTGCTGTCGGACCTGGCGGGGGTGCCCGTCGACCAGGGGATCGCGGTCACCGGCTCCGTCAACCAGAAAGGCGAGATCCAGCCCATCGGCGGCGTCAACGAGAAGATCGAGGGGTACTACGCCGTCTGCAAAGTCCTCGGCCTCACCGGCCGCCAGGGGGTGATGATCCCGGCGCAGAACGTCGCCAACCTCATGCTCAAGCCCGAGGTGGTGGAAGCCGTCCGCCAGGGGCAGTTCCACATCTACGCGGTGCGGACCATCGACGAGGGCCTGGAGGTGCTCACCGGCATGCCGGCGGGCACGCCCGGCCCCGACGGCAGCTATCCCGAGGGGACGGTGAACTACCTGGTGAGCAAACGCCTGCAGGAGCTGGCGGAGCGGCTGCGGCGGTTCGCCCCGGGTGCTCGGGCCGCCGAGGGCAAAGACGACGACAAGGAGAAGGACCGCTAGGAGGGACGGGCGGCCGGTGGACCTGGGGCTGAGCGGGCGGACGGCCCTGGTGGCGGCGGCGAGCCGGGGGCTGGGCAAGGCGGTGGCGCGGGCGTTCGTCCAGGAGGGGGCGCGGGTGGCCATCTGCGCCCGCACGCCCGACGCGCTGGAGCGGGCGGCCGCGGAGATCGGAGGCGACGTCCTGCCGGTGGTGGCCGACCTGACCCGGGCCGCCGACGTGCAGCGCTTCGTGCAGGCGGCCGTGGACCGGTTCGGCCGCGTCGATATCCTGGTGACCAATACAGGCGGACCTCCGACGGCGGCGTTCGCGGACGTCGCCGACGAGCAGTGGCAGCAGGCCGTGGAGCTGCTCCTGATGAGCGCGGTGCGCCTGTCCCGGGCCGCGATCCCCCACATGCGCCGCGGCGGGGGTGGGTCCATCGTACACATCGCCTCCTTCGTGGTGCGCCAGCCGCTGCCGGGGCTGGTGCTCAGCACCGCCATCCGGCTGGCGGTGGTGGGGCTGGCCAAGACGCAGGCCGCGGAGCTGGCCCCGGAGATCCGGGTCAACACGGTGTGCCCGGGGCCCATCGCCACCGGGCGGCTGGAGGCGGTCACGCGAGCGTACGCGGCGCGGGAAGGCCTCAGCTACCCGGAGGCGGAGCGCAGGCTGTGGACGGACCAGGTGCCCCTGGGGCGGGTCGGCCGGCCCGACGAGCTGGCCGACGTGGTGGCGTTCCTGGCCTCCCCCCGGGCCAGCTACGTGACCGGCACCACCCTGCTGGTGGACGGCGGGCTGGTCAAGGCGGTATGGTAATTTCCTTCAGCCGACGCACCGCGCTCCTCCTGGCAGCCTTCCTGTTTCCGGCGGGGCTGTCCGCCTGGGCCGCCTCCCGCGTCCCGGTCGCCTTCCAGGCCGAAGACGGGGTGGTCGTGCGCGGGTGGGTCTGGCCCGGCGGGCGCGCCGCCGTGATCCTGTCCCACATGTTTGGCACCGACCAGTCCGTCTGGACGGACCTGGCCGGCCTTCTGGCGGCCCGCGGCTACACGGTGCTCACCTACGACTTCCGGGGGGTCGGCCGGTCCGGCGGCCGGCTGGTGATCGCAGAGGTGGACCGGGACGTCCTGGCGGCCATCCGGCACGTCCGGGGCCGGGGGGCGCGGCGGGTGGTCCTCATCGGGGCCAGCATGGGAGGGACGGCGTCCCTGGTGGCGGCGGCCCGCGCCCCCGTGCACGGGGTGGTGGTCATGGCCAGCGGGACGCAGTTTGCGGGGCTGAATGCCCGCCCGCACCTGCCCGGGCTGCGGGTGCCCAAGCTGTTCATCGTGGGCAGCGGCGACCAGCCCTTCCACGACAGCGCCCGCTACATGCACCGGGTGACGCCGCCCCCCAAGCACCTGCTGGTTCTGCCCACCCCTGCCCACGGGACGTACATGCTGCGAACCCGGCACCGGGCCGCCATCGAGGCGGCGATCCTGGATTTCCTGAAGAGGTACGCGG
>JAVHLZ010000032.1 GCA_031081675.1 Armatimonadota bacterium | reverse complement strand
GCTACGCCTTCAGCAAGTTCCGCTTCCCGGGGCGCGACCTGCTGTTCGTCGCCATGCTGGCCAGCCTCATGGTGCCCTTCCAGGTGCGCATGATCCCCCTGTACCTGCTCAGCATCCGGCTGCACCTGACCGATACCCTGCTGGGGGTGGCGTTCCCCTGGCTGTTTGATGCCTTCGGCATCTTCATGATGCGCCAGTTCATCCAGACCATCCCCACCGACCTGATCGAGGCCGCGCGCATCGACGGCGCCGGGGAGGTCCGCATCTTCTGGACCATCGTCCTGCCCCTGATCCGGCCGGCCCTGGCCGCCCTGGGCATCTTCACCCTGGTGGGGAACTGGGAGGAGTTCCTCTGGCCGCTGATCGTCACGTCCTCCGACGGCAGCCGCACCATCCCGGTGGGTCTGCAGCGCTTTTCGGAGCAGTACATGTCCAACATCCACTGGCAGATGGCCGGAGCCACGGTGGCGGTGGCGCCCCTGATCATCGCCTTCTTCTTCTTCCAGAAGCAGTTCATCCAGGGCATCGCCCTCACGGGACTGAAGCAGTGACCGATACGGCGCGCGGACGCGGGCGGACGCGACACACCCGGGCGGGAGCGCCGGACCGCGGGAAGGCGGCATCGCGGCCCCGCGACGGCCCGGGCGGCCCCGGACCCGCGGAAGTCCCGTTCCTGACGCGGCCCCTGCCCGCCCGGTTCGCCCCGGCCGTCCCGACCGCCAACGATTACGTGGCCCTGCCCGATCTGGCCCCCGACGGCAGCCTGGGCAGCCTGCAGGTCCTGTCGGCTGCCGCCCGCGGGCTGGTGGGGGTGGAAGGATCACCGCTGTTGCGACCGCTGGCGGGCGGCACGCTCCGCCGTCGCCCGGTATGGGAGCGGGTGGACGGGTGGATCCCCCGCTTTCGCTGGTCGTCGGCCGACCTGTCGCTGACCGAGACCGTGCTGGCCCCGCCCGACCACAAGGGCATCGTCATCCTCCTCGAGGTGGAGGCCCGGCGCTCTGTGCGGGTGGAGGCGGGCCTGGCCGGCCAGTGGGACCGGACCACCTACACTCTCTTCCACACCCGCACGCTCCCGGTGACGGCGGCCGCCCGGATCGACCCCTGGACCCGCAGCGTCAGCCTGGAAGCCCTGGGCCCTCTGCCGGTGGTGGCGTGGGCGGTGCACCCGGTTCCGGACGTGCGGCCGCAGGTGGAGCGCTCCCGCGACCGGATCTCGCTGCGCCTGACGCGCCCCCTGCGCCTGCGCCGCGGCCAGCGGGAGGTGATGGCATTCTACGTCGGCGTCGGCGCCGAAGCCGACGGGGCCCGGACCACCGCCGTGGACCTGCGCCGGCGCGGGTGGGAGACCCTGCTGGCGGAGACCCGGAGCCGGCTGGCACCCCTGCAGGCGGGGGGGTCCGGACGGCTGGGGGCTCTGTATACCCTCAACCTCCTGTTCAACCGCTTTTTCACCTGTGGCCGGACCATCGACACCGAGCAGTGGGTGTGGGTGACCTCCCGCAGCCCCCGCTACTACGTCTGCGCGGCCTTCTGGAGCCGCGACGCCTTCCTGTGGTCCCTGCCGGGGCTGGTCCTCGCCGACCGGGACGTCGCCCGGGAGGTGGTTCTGTACGCGTGCCGGACTCACTGGCGCAACGCCGGAATGCACGCCCAGTACGTGGATGGGTCGGTGATCTACCCCGGCTTTGAGCTGGACGAGCTGGCGGCCTTTCCGGTGGGCGTGGGGACCTACCTGCGCGCCACCGGCGATGAGTCGATCCTCGACGACCCCGCGGTCCGGCAGGTCCTGGCCGACTACCCCGCCCGCCTGGACGCCTGGCGCGGACCGTGCGGACTGCACGCCACCTTCCTGGACCCTTCCGACGATCCCGTCGTCTACCCGTACCTGACCTATGACAACGTCCTCGCCTGGCGGGGACTGCTGGATGCGGCCCAGATGTGCGAGCGCCTGGGGTGGCGGGAGCAGGCTGCGTCGGCGCGGCGGGCGGCCGACGATCTGCAGCGGGCCGTGCGCGCCCACTGCATCGTGCCGGGCCCGGACGGGCCCATGTTCGCGTGGGCGGTGGACGGGCAGGGGGGATACCAGCTGTACGACAACCCTCCCGGCAGCCTCGTCCTGCTCGCCCACCACGGCTTCTGCGCCCCCGACGACCCGGTGTACGCGGCCACCGTCGCCTGGATCCGCTCGCCCGCCAACCCCTGGTACGTGGCCGGGACGTTCGGCTCGCCCGCCTCAGCCCACTCGCCGGATCCCTGGCCGATGGCCGCCGCCAACGACCTGCTGGCGGGCCGCGCCGACGCGCTGCAGTGGCTGCGGGAGGCGGAGATGGACGGAGGCATCGCCTGCGAGACGGTGGACGCCCGCACCGGCCGGGTGAAAACGGGGGCGGCGTTCGCCACCTGCGCCGGACTCCTCGCCGCCGCCCTCGCCCTGCACCGGGACCGCTGGGCGTGAGGCCGGTGGCCGGCCCGCCGCTTCCTTCCGATTACTACCACGCCTTGCTGGGCAACGGCGTGGACGCGGTGCTGATCGGCTACACCGGGTCCATGGTGGCTGATCGGATCCACGGACCCGACCGCTGCTACTGGTACAAGGCCGACCGGTACTACCCGCCCGACATCCCGGTCCTGCCGGCGCTGGACCGGCGGATCCTGCTGGGGCCGCACTTCCGCCCTCAGCCGGGGGAACCCTGGTTCGAGCTGGCACCCCTCGCCCGGGGATGGTACGACCCGGGCGAGTCGCTCCGGTCGTCCCGCCAGCGATTTGACCCCACCGCCGCCTGCCTGACCACCACCCTCGCGGTGGCCGGCGGCCCCGTGCGCGTCACCACCTTCCTCCACGCCCGGCTGCCGGTGCTGGTGGAGCGGTACGCGTTCCCCGACCGCCGGGCGGTCCGCTTCTGGGCCGCTCCGGGCCCGTGGGTGCCCGAGCCCGACGACCTCCCGCCGCACCGGGAGGCGCAGCCGCTGCCCTCGGCGCGCCCGGTGTGCCTGTTTCGGGTGGGAGACGTCCGGGTGGCCATCGCCATGGTCACCGACCCCCCGCCCCGGCGGTGGGGCGCCGAAGGCGAGGCGATCTGGGTGGAGGTGGACAGCCCCCGTATCACGCGCTACCTGATCGTGGCGGACGACCGCGAAGAGCGCCTCCCTCTTGTGAGCCTGGAGGCGATCCTGGAGCGCATCCTGGATGCGGTGGACCGCGAGGGGGCCGAGGGCCTGTGGTCGTCCCACCGGGAGGTCTGGGCCGCCTACCACGCGCGGTCCGCGCGCCTGGACATCCCCTCGCCGGCGCTGGCCCGCGTCCATGCCCAGACGGCGTACCAGCTCCGGGCGGTGCAGCATCCCGCCTCGGGAGCGCTGCCGGTGAACGTTCTCCGCTCCACCTGGTCGTCCCACATCTTCTGGGACGCCGCATTCCTGCACCTGGCGCTGCTGCAGATGGGCCACCGGGAGGAGGCGGAGCGGGCGTGCGGATTTCTGGACCGCCTGCGCCCCGCCGCCGCCCGGGCGGCCCGGGACTACGGGGCCCGGGGGCTGAAATACGAGTGGGAGATCACCCACGACGGGCGGCCGGCGTACGGCGTCCACCGGCATCTGGTGCACCAGGTGCACAACAACGGCGCCTACAGCCTGATGTGCTGGCATCAGTACCGGTGGACGCGCGACATCCGCGTCCTGCGCGCGCTGTACCCGGTGATGGCGGGGATCGCCGACTTCTACATGAGCGGGGTGGTCCGTCCCGGACCGCGCCTGCGCCCGCTCACCGGAATCGCGGAACTGGCCGAGCCGGTCGCGCTGGACGCCGCGACCCTGGCCAGCGTGGTGCGCGCCCTGCGGGTGGCGCGCCGGGCGGCAGACATCCTGGGGAGGGACGCGGAGCGCGCCCGCCTGTGGGAGGCGGTGGCGGATGGGCTGGCCGGGCTGTGGGGGTCGCTGATCGCGGACGGCGTGCTGCGCGCCACCGAGCAGGGCGATCTGTCCTGGGGCGTGCTGCCGGCCTGTTCGCTGATGGAAATCTTCCCGCCCGACGACCCGGTGGTGGCGCGCACCGTGCGGGCGTTCGTGGCGGCATCCACCAACCCCCGCCACGGCATCGTGGGCCACGGCGCCCGTGGCCGCGGACCGCGGGACGGGTTCCCCTGGGCGGCCGGGTGGGCGGCCGCCGTTCTGGCGTCGGCCGGAGCCCCGCAGGAGGCGTGGGCGATCCTGCGGCCGGTGGAGCAGGCCGTCTGCGTGCACGGCGGCCTGCCGGAGAAAGTCTACGAGGACGGATCGTGGAACATGCAGTACTTCACCACCGCGCAGGCGGCGGTGTGCCTGGCCCTGCACGCGCTGGTGGCCCACCGGGTCCGGGACGCCATCCGCATCCAGGCGCCCCCGTGGCCCGAGGGGGAGTTCTCCGGCCTCCACCTGGAGGGCCTGGTCCTCCGCGGCGCGTGGAGCCGGGGGCGGCCTGTGGCGTGCACCGTGGCCAACGCGTGCGCCGTCCCCCTCCGGCAGGCCGTGGAGATGGGCGGGGACCGCAGGGTGGTGGACCTCGCCCCGGGCGAGGAGGTCACGCTGCTGTAGGCCATGCGCATCGCGATTCTGGCGCCGATCGCCTGGAACATCCCGCCGCGGGCCTACGGCCCCTGGGAGGCGGTGGCCGGTAGCCTCGCCGACGGCCTGGCGTCCAGGGGAGTGGATGTCACCCTGTTCGCCACCGCCCGCGCCCGCACCCGCGCCCGGCTGGTGGCCACGGTCCCCGCCCCGTACCGGGAAGACCCCGTCTGGGACCCGCGGGTGGCCGAGACCCTGCACTGGGCCGCGTGCTTCGAGCGCGCCGGGGAGTTCGACATCATCCACAACCACACCAACTGCTACCCGCTGGCCTTCACCCCGCTGATCCGCACGCCGGTGGTCACCACCCTGCACGGGTCGGCGCTGCTGGAGCCGTGGACCCATCCGCTGTACCGGCGGTTCCGCCACCTGCCCTACGTGTCCATCAGCAACGCCGAGCGGGCCGGGCTGCCGGAGCTCAACTACGTGGCCACCGTCTACAACGGCATCGACCTGGCGCAGTTCACCTTCCGCCCCCACCCCGGGTCCTACCTGGTGTTCCTGGGGCGGATGTCGGCGGCCAAGGGCGTGCACCTGGCCATCGCCATCGCCCGGCGGGCGGGCGTCCCCCTGCGGATCGCGGCCCACATTCCGCCCGACGAGCGGGACTACTTCGACCGCATGGTGCGGCCGCAGCTGGGCCCGGGCGTCGAGTTCGTGGGGGAGGTCGGGCCGCCCGAGCGCGACGTCCTGCTGGGGGGCGCGCTGGCGCTGCTGCATCCCACCACGGTCCCCGAACCGTTCGGCCTCACCCTGGTGGAGGCCCAGGCCACCGGGACGCCGGTGATCGGCTTCAACCGGGGGGCCGTTCCCGAACTGGTGCGGGACGGCGAGACGGGCTTTGTCGTGGAAGACGTGGATCAGGCGGTGCGGGCGGTGGCCCGGGTGGGGGCGCTGGACCGGCGGCGATGCCGGCAGTGGGTGGAGGAGCACTTCACGGTGGACCGCATGGTGGACGGCTACCTGGAGGTGTACCGGCGCCTGCTCGGGGGTGATGCGGGACGGGGTACAATGGAGGCGGACGCGCCGCCATGGCCGGCCTGACCGCCTCGACCGCATCCCTGGCCGAGGTCCTCGACCGCCTGACCGTCGAGGGCGAGCTGTACCGGCGGCTTCCCGGGGGCAAGGTCGCCTGCTACGCCTGCGGCCACCGGTGCGTCATCTTCCCGGGCCGCCGCGGGATCTGCCAGGTGCGGTTCAACGACGGCGGGGTGCTGCGGGTCCCCTGGGGATACGTGGCGGCCCTGCAGTGCGATCCCACCGAGAAGAAGCCGTTCTTCCACGTCCTGCCGGGCTCGCGCACGCTCACGTTCGGCATGCTGGGATGCGACTTCCACTGCAGCTACTGCCAGAACTGGCTCACCTCCCAGGCCCTGCGGGATCCGGCGGCCGGCGTGGAGCCGCTGCCCATCACCCCCGAGCAGATGGTGGCGCTGGCCCGGCGGGAGGGCGCGGCACTGGTCGGCAGTTCCTACAACGAGCCGCTGATCACGTCCGAGTGGGCAGTGGCCATCTTCCGGGCGGCCCGGGCCGCCGGCCTGCGCACCTGCTACGTGAGCAACGGCAACGCCACGCCCGAGGTGCTGGCCTACCTGCGGCCCTGGACGGACTGCTTCAAGGTCGACCTGAAAGCCTTTGACGACCGGCACTACCGGATGCTGGGCGGCACCCTGGAGAACGTCACCCGCACCATCCGCCTGGTCTACGAGATGGGGTTCTGGCTGGAGGTGGTGACGCTGGTGGTCCCCGGCTACAACGACAGCGCTGACGAGCTGCGCGCCGCCGCATCCTTCATCGCCTCGGTCTCACCGCTCATCCCCTGGCATGTCACCGCCTTCCACCCGGACTACCGCATGACCGACCGGGCAGGCACGCTCCCCCAGACGTTGATGCGGGCGGCCCGCATCGGCGAGGAGGCCGGCCTGCGGTACGTGTACGCCGGCAACCTCCCCGGCCAGGTCGGCCGCTACGAGCACACCTTCTGCCACCACTGCGGCGCGCTGCTGGTCGAGCGCTGGGGCTATACCATCCTCCGCAACCGCCTGACGCCTCACGGCGGCCGCTGCCCCGACTGCGGGACCACCATCCCCGGCATCTGGGCGTAGGAGTCCCGGCCCCTCCGTCACGTCCCCTTTTCGTGCGTCACAGGAGAAGGCGGCTCGACACCTCCCTCTGCTTCTGCTGTGATCAAAAAGACAATCTTCCCCCGCGGTGACTGTCACCGGGATGGGGCGGGGGGCCGGGGGATTGAGGGGGGGAACGGTGTCGCGCCCTCCGCGCCCGGTGTTCGCCGGCGCCATCTACCACATCACCGCCCGGGGTAACAACGGGGGCGCCCTGTTTGCCGACGATACCGACCGGTATCGCTACCTCACGCTGCTGGCCGCGGCGCTGCGGCGGGCGGACGCGTGCGTGCTGGCCTACGTCCTGATGACCACCCACGTCCACCTGGTCCTGCAGACCCGTCAGCCCAACGTCTCGCCGCTCATGCAGTGGCTGCACACCCGGCACGCCCGGCAGTTCAACCGCCGCCACGGGCGGATGCATCACCTGTTCGGTGACCGCTTCGGCAGCCGGCTGATCACCGACGACGCCTACCTGGTGGAGGTCACCATCTATGTGCATCTCAACCCGGTGCGGGCGGGGATGGTGGGGCACCCGGGCGACTACCCGTGGTCCAGCTATCCGGCCTACGCGGGAAGAGGGCCGCACCTGGCGGACCCTCGCCGGGTGCTGGAGCTCCTGGGGCCGGACCTGCGGGCCGCCCGCCGGGCCTACCTGCTGCGGGTCGTGGACGCCCTGGCCCGCGACCGCGACGAGGCGCGCCCGCCCGGCCGCGTCAGTCCGACGGGGTCGCCCACCGCCGCAGGAGGTCCTCGCTGAGCGCGCCCTCCCGGCAGATCTGCGCGTAGACCCAGGCGCTGGGCCGCACCGTCCGCGCCTGGGTGAGAGGGTCCACCGCCACCAGGCCGAATTTGAGGCTCCACCCTTCCGCCCACTCAAAGTTGTCCACCAGGGACCAGTAGTAGTACCCTCGCACCGGCACCCCGTCCTGGAGCGCCCGCCACAGCCACGCCAGGTGGCGGACGATGAAGCGGGGGCGCTGGTCATCGTCGGCGTCGGGGATGCCGTTTTCGGTGACGTAGACCGGCAGCCCCAGCCGCGCGCAGGACCGCACCACCCGGTACAGCCCCTGCGGATACACCTCGCCGTACCCCCCGTCGCTCATCTCGCACCCGGGCGGGTGGAAGTGGCGGCCGAACAGACGGCGAGGATAGCGCGGATCGAACGCCACCAGGTCGCGGGTGTAGTAATTCACCCCCACAAAGTCCAGCGTCCCCTCGGCCCCGGGAAACCGCTGGCGCCAGGGAAACGCTTCCACCCGCCCTTCGGTGACGGCCTGGACGAACGCCCAGTTCAGCAGCCGGTCCCGCACCGCCGCGGCCCACCGGTCCGGCGCGCGGGGACGGGCGGGGTCAAAGAGACGGAAGTAGTTGGCGAACCCCACCCGGGCGTGGGGCTGGACCCGGTGGATGATGCGGTAGGCGGCCGCGTGGGCGCGCACCAGCCCGGCGGCCGCGCGCAGAGCCCGCCGCAGCGAGCGGTGACCGGGTGGCCAGCGGCCCGCCGTATAGGCGCTGAACACCCACCCCATCGGCTCGTTGACGGTGCACCACAGGGAGGTGAACTCGGCCAGGGCCGGGACCACCTGCTCCACAAACCGCGCAAACAGGTCCGGGGCGTCCGGCGCTTCCCACCCGCCCCGCCGCGCAAACCACTGGGGGGTGGTGAAATGGTGCAGCGTGACCATCGGCTCGATCCCGCGTTCGCGCAGCGCCCGCAGCATCCGGCGGTAACGGTCGACCGCCGCCTCCTCCCACCGGCCGGGGGCGGGCTGGATCCGGCTCCACTCCACCGACAGCCGGTGTCCCGTCTGGTGCAGGCGGGCCGCCAGATCGAAATCCTCTTCGGCCCGCTCCCACCACCCGCACGCCGCCCCGGAGCGGTCCCCGCCGCGGATGCGGCCGGGCTGCTGTTCCCACTCCCACCAGTCGGCGTGCACGTTGTACCCCTCCACCTGGTAGGCGCTGGTCGCCGTGCCCCAGATGAAGCCGGGAGGAAACACCCGCGGGCCGCGGACGCGCACACGGGGACGTTCCTCCCCCGGCCGGCTCCGTCCCTGCTCCCGGACAGTGTATGATGACTGATGTGTCCAGCCATTTCAGCTGCATCGGCTTCCCCGTCGCCGATATGGCGGCCTACTGGGCACTGGCCCGCCGGGCCGCCGCCCAGGGGGTGCGCCTGGAGCTGGCCGACGGCAGCGCGCTGGTCCGCTGGCAGACCGGAGGGGGGCCGGAGATCTGGGCGCAGGTGGACGCGCGGGGCGAGGTCACCGGCGCCACGCCGTTCTTCGCCAGCGGCACCGCCCACCGGGTGGCGGTCACGGGTCTGGGCGAAGACCCCGATACGCCGCTGGAAGGATGGGTGGACGGGTGGATGGAGCCCACCGAGGACGACGAGCCCTACTCGGGGGTGTTCCCCCTGCGGGTGACGCTGGTGGACTTCGCGCTGGCCCGGCCGCGCCTGGCGACGCTGCGGGGGGTGGTGCGTCTGGAAATTGCCGCCCTCGCCCACGAGGCGGATCTGTATCCCGACCTGACCGCCTACCGCAATGCTCCCGACGACGTCTACCGCCCACCGGCGGAGACCTTTGCCGCCACGGCGCACGCCGGCGTCGACGACACGCCCGGCCTTCAGGAAGCCTCCGCCCTGATCGCCGGGCAGGTGACCCAGGCGCGCCTGCTGATCAACCCGGTCACCGAGGAACCCTATTGGTGGGTGCAGGTGCGGACGCGGGGGGTCGTGCTCCACGCCCTGGCCGACCGCGACACCCTCGGCCGCGATCCCCGGCCGGGCAACGTGCTGCTGGGCAGCTTCTGGCTGGTGGGGCGGACCGTGTGACGGCTACTCGCCGAACATCACCGCCTCGTCCGCCCGCGGGTACTCGTACAGCTCCGCCTCGGCAAACCACAGGGGGATTTCCAGGGCCGCTTCCTCCACCGAGCCCGAGGCGTGGATGAGGTTGCGCACCGGCCGCTTCATCAGGTTGGCGACGGTAGGCGAGTCCACCGAGAAGTCGCCCCGGATGGTGCCGGGCGCCGCGCGATACGGCAGGGTGTCTCCCACCAGCTTGCGCACCACCGACACGGCGTGCACCCCCTCCAGCACCAACGCCACCACCGGGCCGCTGGACACGTAGTCGATCAGCCACTGGCGCACCTGGCGGCCGATCTCCACCGGATCGTCGGTGCCCGTCTGCTGCCGCACGTCCAGGCCATAGCTGGCAAACGCCTCCCGGGTCTTGCCGCCGATGGTCCGCAGGAACCCTTCGTCCCGGGGATAGTGCCGGTCCAGCAGCGCCCGATCCGGCCACACCATCTTCAGGCCCACCAGCTTCAGGCCGGCCCGCTCAAAGCGGCCGATCACCTCGCCTACCAGGCCGCGCTGGACCCCGTCAGGCTTGACGAACACCAGGGTGCGCTCGCGCCGGATCTCCTTCATCCGCATCCTCCCGCCGCGGGTGAGTGGTCGTTCCGGGGTCAGAAGCCGATGGCGCAGCCGTCCACCCGCGGATCCGATCCCGCCCGGTACACCGCGCCGTCCACCAGGACGGCCTGGCAGGCCCCGCCGGCCTCCATCTCGCCCATCTCCCGGACGGCGTGGCCCCACTGCGCCAGCTGGTCCACCGTCTGCGGCGGGAAACCCGCTTCCAGGCGCAGCTCATAGGGCGCCGGCCGGCCGGCCGGATCGGTGCCCGGCAGGCTCAGCCACCGGGGGACCTCCACCGCCTCCTGGATGCCCATGCCGCCGTCGACGATGTGGCTGAAGACCTGGGTATTCCACTGGGGCTGGCCGTCGCCTCCGGGAGTGGCCCACGCCAGCATCGGACGGCCGCCGCGGCAGGCCAGAAACGCCATCAGCGTGTGCATGGTGCGCTTGCCGGGCGCGATGCAGTTGGGGTGGCCCGGCGTCAGCTCAAACCCCCGCCCGGCCCGGTTGTTGAGCAGGATACCGGTCCCCTCCACCACCTCGGCGCACCCGAAGCTGGCCGACAGGCTGGTGATCCAGCACACCACGGTGCCCTCGGCGTCGGCGGCCACCAGCGCCGTGGTGTCACCCACGGCCTCCCGCACCATCCCCGCGGCCACCTCCGTGGCCGCCCGCTGCGGATCGATGGCCTGCCGGCGGCGGGCGGCGTACTCCTTGGACAGGAGGGTCTGCAGAGGATTGGTCACAAAGCGCGGGTCGCCCAGGAAGGCCAGCCGGTCGGCGAACGCCAGCTTCTTGGCCTCCACCATCAGGTGCACCGCGCGCGCCGTGCCCCAGCGCAGGTCCCCGGGCGCGAACCCCTCCAGGATGTTGAGCATCTCCAGCGCGATGATCCCCTGGGAGGGAGGCGCCGTGGTATACACCGTCAGCCCGCGGTAGGTGGTGGACAGCGGCGGGTACACCTCGCAGTGGTGCTCGGCGAACTCCCGCTCGGTGAGCAGCCCGCCGTGGGCCTGGCAGTAGGCCGCCAGATGGCGCGCCAGCGGACCCCGGTAGAACGCCTCCGCGCCGCCCTCGCCCACGATCCGCAGGCTGGTGGCCAGATCCGGGTTGACCAGGATCTCCCCGGGCTGCGGCGGGCGGCCCCGGGGGAGGTAGATGCGGGCGGTGGAGGGATACCGGGCGATCTCATCGGCGGCCTGGGCGATCCACCGCGCCACCGTGGGCGCCACCGGGAACCCCGTCTCGGCGTAGGCGGCGGCGGGCTGCAACAGCTGCGCCAGCGAGAACCGGCCCGACCCCCAGCGGGCCAGGGCCGTCGCCATGGCGTCCACGGCCCCCGGCACGGCCACCGACAGCATTCCGCGCAGGGGCATGCGGCGGTGGCCTCGGGAGAGAAACCACTCGGGGGTGGCGGCATAGGGGGCCACCCCGCTGCTGTTGAGCGCCCACGGCTGGCCGTCGGCGGCGCGCCACACCAGGGCGAAGGTGTCCCCGCCCAGTCCCGACATCATGGGCTGGACCACGCCCAGCACCCCGGCGGCCGCCACCGCGGCGTCCACGGCGTTGCCGCCGTCCATCAGCACCCGCAGCCCCGCCGCCGACGCCAGCGGGTGGCCGGTGGCGATCACCCCGGACCGCGCGATGACCTCCGCCCGGCTCAGCCGTCCCACACGCTCACCTCCGCCTCGCAGGCCAGCGTACAGTTCGCTTTTGCCGGTACGCCGGTCCTTCCGCACAGGACGGCGCAGGGCCGACCGGCGGGCGCAGCGAATCCCGCTGCCCGTGACGACAGACCGGTCCCGGCCGCAGTCCGCCCGCGCGCGGCAGTTCGTCCGCCGCCTGCTGCGCTGGTATGCCCGCCGGGGACGCGACCTGCCCTGGCGGCGGACGCGCGACCCCTATCGCATCCTGGTCTCCGAGATCATGCTCCAGCAGACCCCGGTGGCGCGGGTGCTTCCCAAGTACCGCGAGTGGCTGCGCCGGTATCCCACCTGGCAGACCCTGGCGCGCGCCACGGCGCGAGACGTCCGGGAGGCGTGGTATCCTCTGGGCTACAACGCCCGCCCGGTCCGCCTGCGAAACATCGCCCGGATCGTGGTGCGCCGGTACGGCGGGCGGCTTCCCGCGAGCCGCGACGCGTTGCTGCGGTTAGATGGGATCGGTCCCGCGACGGCGGGGGCGCTCCTGACCTTCGCCTTCGGGGGCGCCGAGCCCATCGTGGACACCAACGTGCGCCGCGTCCTCACCCGCGCGTTCTACGGAGGGCGGGCAGTCCCCGAACGGGCCCTGTGGGACCTGGCGGCTGACCTGGTCCGGCGCGCCGACGCCTACGACCTCAACCAGGCACTGATGGACCTGGGCGCGATGGTGTGCCGGGCGCGCCGCCCGCGCTGCCCGGACTGCCCGGTGCGGGCTGCGTGCGCCGCCTGCGGGCGGGCGGATCTCCGGGCCTCCGGCTCCCGGTGATGCCGCCGCGCCCTCCGAGGCTGCGGCCAGATCGCCTCTGTGGGGCGCTCCACCGTGTCCCCTGCGCCCTTTCCCGGGGGAGAGGCAAACAGAGAGTGCGTCCCTATTGTGACTTCGAGCCGGTTCTGCGTCCGGAGGACGGCGGCCGGCGGGGCCGCATCCAGGGAGGCTGTCCCCGGTAGGGCGCCGCCGGGCACAGCCTGCTCAGCGGGCAGGCGGCGCAGCGGGGCGCGCGGGCGGTGCACACCTCCCTGCCGAAGTAGATCAGTCGCAGCGACACCGCGGCCCACTGGTCCCGGGGAATGAGGGTGAGCAGTTCCCGCTCGATCTCCTCCGGGTCGTCGGTGGCCACCAGACCCAGACGCCGGGTGACCCGCCGCACGTGGGTATCCACCACAATGCCCATCCCGTCGGAGGGATCGTCCCCGGATCCCCACGGCTCCAGCCGCTTGGCCGCCAGGAGCACGTTGGCGGTCTTGCGGCCCACACCCTCCAGGGTGAGCAGGTCGTCCATGGTCAGGGGCACGGTACCCCCGAAGCGCTCGACGAGGGAGCGGCTGAGCGCCATCAGCGCCCGCGCCTTCTGCCGGAAGAAGCCCGTCGGGCGGATGAGCCGCTCCAGCTCGCGCGGGTCGGCGTCAGCCAGGTCGCGGGGTGTCGGATACCGGGCCAACAGCGCCGGGGTGACCCGGTTGACCATGGCGTCGGTGCACTGGGCCGAGAGCACGGTGGCCACCAGCAGCTGGAAGGGATCCCGGTGATGCAGCGGCACGCGCACCTGAGGGTAGCGCCGCTCCAGGACCTCGAGGATGCGCGCCACCCTCCGGCGCCGGGCGGATAGCGACTCCGCCCGGGCTCCGCGGGCTGTGCCTACCCGCTTTCCGATACCCACGGCGGTTCCCCCCCCGACCCGCAGGCCGGGCCGGGGGGACATTATGCGGGCGGGCGCGCCCCTCCTCCCCCCGGGACCGCCGGCCGGCGCGCGGTGTGCAGCACGGCGATGCCGCCGCTCAGGGCGCGGTAGGCCACGTCGTCAAACCCGCAGCGGCGGATCATGCCGGCCAGCGCATCGGGATCCGGCCACCGGCGGATGGAATCGCGCAGATATCGGTAGGCATCCGGTCGTCCGGTGAGCCGCCCGCCCACGGGCACCAGGACCACCCGGGAGTACAGGTCATACAGCCGGCGCAGCAACGCGCCCGCCGGGCGGCCGAACTCCAGCACCACCAGGCGTCCGCTCGGGCGCAGCACCCGGTGACACTCTGCCAGCGCACGGGGGGGATCGGCGACGTTGCGCAGTCCGAAGGCGATGGCGGTCGCATCCACCGATCCGTCGGCCAGGGGCAGCCGGCAGATGTCGGCCCGGACCAGCGCGGCCGGGGCATCTCCCAGGCGGCGCGCGGCCCGCTCCAGCATGCGGGGTGCCACGTCCACCGCCACCACCCGCGCGCCCGCATCCGCGGCGGCGGCCAGCAGATCGCCCGTCCCGCAGCAGGCGTCCAGGAACGTGTCCCCCGGTCGCAGGCGCGCCGCCCGCACCGCGGCGCGCTTCCACCGCAGGTGCAGCCCGAGGCTCAGCAGGTGGTTGGCCAGGTCGTAGCGGCCGGCGACGGCGTCGAACATCTCCCGGACCCGGGCGGTGTGCGCATCCGCCGGAGTGCGGTCCGGGAGATCTTCCGGCACCGCGGGGGTCACCACCGGGCGGTCCAGACCAGCGCAGCCGCCAGCAGCCACCCGACCCGCCCGTGCAGCGAGGCCGCCTCCCGCACCCCCCGTTGGGTCAGGGTGAGCGGGTCCCCGCCGGCGCGCACCGCCTGCCACAGGCGGACCGCCTGCGGGATGGTCAGGGCGACCACCAGGGAGGCCGGCGGCAGGCGGGAGAGCAGCACGCCGGCTCCCACCGCCGCGTAGGTGCCCACCAGCAGCGCGGCCAGGTGGATCCGCGTGCCCCGGGGGCCCAGGACTGTGGCCAGGGTGCGCTTGCCGCGCTCGCGGTCGGTGCGCAGGTCGCGGAGGTTGTTCACGACCAGGATGGCGTCCACCAGGGCGGCCACCGGAAGCGCCGCCCACACGGCCGTCGCGCTCACCGTGCCGGTCTGGATGAAATACGCGCCGGCCACGATCACCAGCCCCATGAACACGAACACCACCAGATCGCCCAGGGCGCGGTACCCCAGCGGGACCGGCCCCCCGGTGTAGGCGTAGCCCGCCAGGACGCTGGCCGCCCCCACCGCCAGGACCGGCCACCCGCGGGCGGCCACCAGGACCAGGCCCAGCAGTCCGCTGGCCCCCACCAGGACCCACGCGCCGGTGCGCACCGCCCGGGGCGACAGCAGTCCCTGCTGGATCACGCCGCTGGGACCCACCGACTCGGGCGTGTCCACACCGCGGACGTGGTCGTAGTAGTCGTTGAACAGGTTGGTGGCGGCATGGATGCCCACCGAGGCCAGCAGCGCCGCCGCGCCCAGGCCGGGGTGAAACGCCCCGTCCCGCACGGCCGCCGCGGTGCCCACCAGCACGGGCGTCACCGACGCGGTGAAGGAGAACGGCCGCACGGCCTGCCACCAGACCCGCAGCCACCCCGGATGCTCCCCGCCCTCGCGGCCGGCGCCCGGAACCCACACATCGGCCGGCCCCGGACGCCACGGCAGAGCCATGCGCTCCAGCCAGTCCAGGGCGGCCGTGGCCGCCCACCCCAGGATGGCGGTGACGAGCAACCCGGCGAACATGGTGTCCACCGCGAAGATCTGGTACGACCGCCAGATGACAAACCCGATCCCCGCGTCCGATCCCAGCAGCTCGGCCCCCACGATCACGATCAGCGCGAACCCCATGCCCAGCTTCAGGCCGGTGAAGATCTGGGGCAGCGCCCCCGGCAGTGCCACGGTGGTGAACAGGCGCCAGCCGCTGGCGCCGTAGGCGCGGGCGATCTGGAAATAGGCCCGGTCCAGCCCCACCACCCCGGCCATGGTGTTCAGCAGGACCAGGAAGAAGATGCTGACCGCGACGATGGTCACCTTGCTGGCCTCGCCGATGCCGAGGTACACGATGATCAGCGGGTAGACGGCGATCTTGGGGATGGGGTACAGGGACGCCACCAGGGGCATCAGGGCCGCCCGCACCGGAGGCCACAGACCCATGGCCAGCCCCAGGATCACCGCGGGCAGCGCCCCGGCGGCAAACCCGACCAGGATGCGCCGCACGCTCACGCCCACGTGGAAGGCCAGCTCGCCGGTGGAGGCCAGGGTGGCCACGGTCCGCGCCACCGACGACGGCGGCGGGATGAAGCGCGGGTCGGCCAGGCCGGTGCGGCTGGCCAGCTCCCACAGGGCCAGAAAGGCCAGCGGAGACAGTGCGGTCAGCCAGCGGGAGGATCTCATCGGCGGCTGCGCAACACCTCCTCCCGCAACTCCTCCCACAGCCGGGCGCTGAGGACCCCGTAGTCCGGGTGGCGGCGGATCTGGCGGAACTCGCGGGGCCGGGGCAGCCGGACCGGCAGGTCGGCCTTGATGCGCCCCGGGGTGGCGCTCATCACCAGGACCCGGTCCGCCAGGCGCAGGGCCTCATCCAGGCTGTGGGTGACGAACAGGACCGTCATCCGGGTCTCCTGCCACAGCTGCAGGAGCTCGTCCTGGAGGATCAGCCGGTTCTGCTCGTCCAGGTTGGCGAAGGGCTCGTCCATCAGCAGGACCTGGGGTTCCACCGCCAGCGCCCGGGCGATGCTGACCCTCTGGCGCATGCCCTCGGACAGCTGGTAGGGGTAGCGGTCGGCCACGGCGGCCAGTCCCACCCGGGCCAGCTGGACGTCGGTGCGCGCCACGCACCCGGATGCCGGCACCCCCATATTGCGCAGGCCGTAGGCCACGTTCTCGCGCACGGTCAGCCAGGGCAGAGTACTGGTTCCCTGAAAGACGATGGCGGTCACCAGGCGCCCGCCCTGGCGGCGGGGCAGGCGGACGGTCCCGGCGGTGGGCGGGACCAGGCCCGCCAGGATGTGCAGCAGGGTGGTCTTTCCGCACCCCGAGGGCCCGATGAGGGCGCAGAACTGGCCGGGCTCCACCGTGAACGTCACCCCCTGCAGGGCCACGGTGGGCCCGCGGGCGGTGGGGAAGACCTTGGTCAGCCCGGCCACCTCGATGGCGGCCGCGGCGGCGGTGCCGACGGTCATCGCGGCGGCGCAAACGGGCCCAGGATCTGGAGGGCCTCCCGGACGTACGTGGTGTCGATGTACTGGGAGGGCTCCAGGGGCCTGTCGTAGGTCAGCGCTCCGCGCTTGCGGAAGAACTCCTGCAGGCGCTTGAAGTCGTTGAAGTTCATCTTCCCGTTGGGCTCGTGGTAGGGCGCCGCCGCCCTCTTGACCACCGCCGCCGGCACTCCCGTGTACTTCTCCACGATGCGGGCCACGTCGTCCCGGCGGTAGCCGTCGCCGAACAGGTCCCGACTGGCCCGCAGCCAGGCCACCATGAATCCCACCGCCTGCCGGGGGTGAGCCCGCATGAACTGCCCGCTGTAGTACAAGGCGGTGACCTGTACGCCGTCGATGAAGTCCTGGCTGAGCCGGTGGATCTGGCCGCGGTCCTCGGCCAGGGTGGCCAGGGGCTCGCCCAGCAGGCCCGCCGCGATGGCGCCGTTGGCCAGCGCCGCCGGCACCTCGGGGAAGTTCACGGCCACCAGATCCACGTCGTCAATGGTCAGTCCGCCGCGCAACAGGGCGCTGTGCAGCCAGAACTCGGTCGCCGAGCCCAGGACGTTGACCGAGACCTTGCGTCCCCGCAGGTCGCGCACGGAGCGGATCTCGCCGCTGTCCCACGCCTTCTTGCTGATCACCAGTGGCGTGCTGACCGGGGGGCGCTCCATGTGGACCGGGCCCACCACCTTGAAGTCCAGCCCCCGGGCGGCCGCGTTGAACAGCGCCGCGCCCAGGCCGCCCACCACCACCTCGGCCCGCCCGCCGGCCAGGACGGCGAACGACGATACCCCGCCCGGCGTCGTGATCAGCTCCACCTCGATCCCTTCCCGGGCGAAGTATCCGCGCTCGATGGCCACGTACAGCGGGGCGAAGATCAGCACCGGAACGTGGACCACCCGCAGCCGGACGGGTTGGGCCGCCGCCGGGATGGACATCGCGGCGGCCAGAGCCAGAGTCGCCGCCAGCACACCTGCCACCAGTCTGCGGCCGATCATCCTCTGAGCCTCCACTGTCCGCCGACCCGCACCAGATGGCGCCGGGGGACGATCCCGGTCTGCCGGTCGACGAAGGCGATCTCGTCGGTCTCGATGCGCAGCACGGGGTAGTCCGGTGAGGCGAAGTGCCGCTCGAATTCCGGGGCGGCGCGGGTCAGCCGGTCCCGAGCCCACGCCTCTTCCTCCCCGGTGACCACGCGGGCCGCGCCCGCCGCCTGCAGCCACGCCCGGGCCTCCCGGTCGTCCACCGCGAAGGCCACCCGGGGGTTGGCCCGCAGGTGCTGGAGGGTGCGGGCGTCGGCGCGCTGGCAGATGTAGATGTCCAGCTCGCGGGCCACGTAGAAGCTGCTGGCCGCCCAGGGTCGGTCCCGGTAGGAGGTGGCCAGAGTGCACACCCGGCGCGCCGCCAGGTGGGCCCGGGCGGCCTCCAGCACCTTCTGGGGTGCGATCTCCCCGCTCATGGTCGCGAGGGTGCGTCGGGGTGGGGGGCGCCGATGCTGCGCAGCAGGAGCGCGCGCAGCGCTGGCAGCCGCGCGATCAGGGGATCGCCATCCTCCAGCAGCCACTGGGCGATCACCTCGTTGCAGGCCCCCACCCAGGCCCGGGCGGCCAGAGCCGTGTCCTGGGGCGGGATCGACCCCTCCGCTACGGCGCGGTCCAGGTGGCGCTGGATGAGGGACGCGAACCGCCGATGGATCTCCAGGCGCGCCCGTTCGACTTCGGGGCCCACGCCCACCGCCTCCACCAGGAGGATGCGGGCCAGGCTCCGGTGCGCCGCCGCCGTCTCCAGGACCACGCGGAGGGCGGCGTCCACCTTGGCCAGGGCGCCCCGCTCGGCCCCGATGGCCTCCTCCACCGCCCTCTCCACCAGGTCGGCCAGGTCATGCATCAGGGTCAGAAAGACGTCCTGCTTGCTGGTGAAGTAGTGGTAGAAGGCGCCCTTGCTGGTTCCCGAAGCCGCCACGATGTCGTCGACGACCGCGCCGTGGTAGCCTTTGGAGGCGAACACCTCCATGGCCGCCTGCAGCAGCCGATCCCGGGTGGAGGGGCGCGCCGATACCGGGCTCATGGCAGGATCCCGTCTTCGCGACCGGGAATTAGACCGACGCGTCGGTCTGACGCCAGTCACGATAGCCCAGAGTGCCTCTGCCTGTCAATGAGGCAGGGGTCGGCCGGGGAGGAGATGGCCATGACCACCGCGCCCACCCTGCGGGGACCCAGGCTGTGGCTGCGGGCGTTTGTGGGGTTTTACCCGCCCCACGACCCCGCGGCGCGAGGTCTGGACCCTGTCGCGCGCTTCCTGTTTTCCGCCCGCAGCGTGATCCTGGTCATCTCCGCCCAGGCGGCCGTGATCGCCGGGCTGCTGGCGGCCGCCGCCCGCCGGTTCGACCTCCCGGCGTTCGCCCTGGTCCTGGTCGGGTTCGTCACCGCCCACATGATCAGCAACCTGCTCAACGACTACTTCGGATATCACCGCGGCGACGACACCCCCGACTCGCCGCGCATGCGCTACACCATGCACCCCTTCGCCGGCGGCGTCCTCGACCGGCGGACATTCCTGGCGGGGATGGCGATCCTGGCTGCGGTCGGCACCTCCATCGTGGCCTACTTCTGGATGCGCCGGGGTCCGCTGGCGCTGGCGTTCGCCGCCGCCGGGTTGCTGGTCCTGTACCTGTATGACGCCGCGCCACGGACGCTGAAGGACATCGGCCTGGGAGAGATCGCCGCCTTCACCGTCTGGGGCCCGCTGATGGTGGGCGGGGGATATGTCGTCATCACCGGGCAGATCCGGCCGGAGCCGTTTCTGGTCTCGGTCCCCTACGGGCTGGGGGTGATGTCGATCCTGATGGGCAAGCATATCGACCAGCTGGATTTCGACGCCCCCCACGGGCACCGCACCCTGCCGGTGATCCTGGGCGAGCGCCTGGCCCGGAGGTGCAACCAGGCCATCGTCGCCGGCATGTACGCCATCACGGCCCTGCTGATCGCCGCGGGTATTCTCACGCCCTGGGCGGCCCTGGTCGCCACCGCGGCCCCGCGCGGCTGGCAGGCGCTGCGGATCCTGGATCGCCCCCGGCCGTCCAGCCCCCCGCCGGGATATGTGGGCTGGCCCCTGTGGTATCACCGGGTCAGCCTGGTCCACAACCGCCGCTTCGGATGGGCGTACATCGGCGGGCTCGCCCTGGGCACGGCGGTCACGCTGTTGCGGTAGAAGCACCCCCCGACGACCCCAGCCCGCAATAAAACGGGCGTTGACAGTCGTCTGCATTTGCAAGAAGCGCCGCCTTGGAGGTGGCCGCCGGGTTTCGCCCGGAGCATGTCCGCCCCGGACACCCAGGCAGTTCCACCCGGCTACCCGGCGTTCTCGATCCCTGTGACTCCACTCTCTCGCCCTCCGGCCCGCGGGGGCGGAACAGGAGGCAGCGCGATGCGACCTGCCAGGCGGGTAGCGGGATCCGTGGTCTCCGCCGTGTTCCTCTGCGCGGCGCTTGGGGCGTCCGCGGCGTGGTCCCAGGCCCCGCGCGCCCAGGTGCTCGTTCTGAGCAACAGTTCCCCCCACATCTCGGTCATCGATGGCCAGACTCACCAGGTCATCCGGACCGCCGACGTCCCGGGGCTCAAGGCCTGGGGATACAACGACGCCAACAACTACTTCGACGGCCGGCACCTGTGGCTGGGGGCCGTCGACCCGGACACGCGCGAGCGCTTCGTGAATGTCCTGGACGTCGA
Organism: Armatimonadota bacterium; assembly: GCA_031081675.1. NCBI lineage: Bacteria > Bacillati > Armatimonadota > Armatimonadota bacterium. The sequence goes on along the minus strand of JAVHLZ010000032.1, from coordinate 146 downwards.
TTCGCTCCAGGTCGTCCGGAAGATCTCCCTGGGGGTTGACGGCTTCGGAATCTTCATCGGGCGCCTGTCGAAGCGCACGGGGACCGTCTTCGTCGCCAAGGGGCTCGCCCGGCAGCTGTACTCCATTGACCCCCGCACCTACGAGA
>JAVHLZ010000031.1:9433-21491 GCA_031081675.1 Armatimonadota bacterium | reverse complement strand
TCAGAACCTGTCCACCCGGAACGGGTCGGCGGACACCCGCGGCGCCCGCCCGCCCACCAGGTCCGCCAGCAGGCGGCCGGTGCCGGGCGCCAGGGTGAATCCCAGGGTGCCGTGGCCGGTGGCCACGTACAGGCCGCCGACCCCGGGCACGGGGCCGATTGCCGGCAGACCGTCAGCGGTCAGGGGTCGGAAGCCCGCCCAGGCCCGCCCGTCCGCCGGCAACGGTGTGGCCAGGGCCTGCCGGGTCGCATCCAGGACCGCGCGGTAGCGCTGCGCGTTGATGCCCTCCACGAAGCCGGCCAGCTCCAGCGTGCCACCGATGCGCAGGCGACCCGGCAGGGGTGTGATCGCCACCCGGCGCTCCATGACGTACACCGGCGCTGACGGGGCGCCTCCATATCCCGTGAGGGTGGCCGAGTAGCCTTTGGCGGGCTCCACCGGCAGGCGGATGCCCACAGGCGCCAGCAGCGCAGGGGTCCACGCTCCCGCCGCCAGGACCACCACGTCGGCGGGCATCAGTCCGCCGGGGGAGACCTCGACGCCCCGCACAGCACCCCGGTGCACGGCCAGCCCGCAGACCGTGACGCCGGTGAGCACGCGCGCCCCGCGGTCCGCCACCACTTGAGCCAGCGCCCGGACGAAGGCGTGACAGTCCCCGTGGGCGTCGTCCTGGACGAACAGCGCCCCGGCCACCCGCGGGCCAAGGGCGGGTTCACGCGCGCGCGCCTCGCGAGAGGACAGCAACTCGACCCGGTACCCTTCCCGCTGCAGGGCGTCCGCTTCCGCGGCCGCGTGGCCAAACCCCGCATCGGTCACCCAGACGTTGAGCAATCCGGCGCGCCGGTAGCCGAAGGCCTCCCGAAGCGATCCGGGCAGGGACTCGTACAGCTCCAGGCTCCACCGCGCCAGCGCCCGCAGCGCCTGAGCGCCGCGATGGTGCGCACCCGCCCGGCAGGCCCGCACGAACCTCACGCCCCAGCGTAGAAACTCCGGGTCGGGACGGGGCCGCACGTAGACCGGGCTGTCGGGGCGCAGGGCCCACCGGGCAACCTGCGGCAGCACCCCGGGACCAGGCAGGGGTGCCGCGTGGCTGGGTGTGATCAGGCCGGCGTTGGCGTACGAACACCCCCCGCCGACGTCGCTCCGGTCCACCACCGTCACCTGCCACCCGTCCACAGTCAGGTAGTAGGCGGCGGCGACACCGACGGCGCCTGCTCCCACCACCACCGCACGGCCGGCCACAGTCGTCACCTCGCCGGAGCCGGGTTCAACCGCACCGACTGCCGCCGGCGAAAGTACTGGAGCGCAAAGCGGTCGCAGGCCGTCTCCGCTGAACCGGCACGCCCCAGGACCTCGTGCAGATAGTAGTGGTAGAACTCGTGGCAGTACAGATAGCGGATCACCTCGGCCCTGGTCCGGAACAGGACGGTGCGGTAGAACCACCGGAAGGCGAACACTCCGCGGCCGCGCCGGGACCCCAGGCGGCGGGCGCGATAGGCGATGCGCTCGCGAAACGGCCGGAACGGCTCGGGCACCTGCACCACGATGCTGCGGGTCTCATAGTCGCACAGGCCCGCCAGGTGCGGGCGCGTGCGGTAGCGCAGGAGCTTGACCTCCAGCCGATATCCCTGCGCTGGCGGCAGGCCGGCCAGGACGCGCCTGATGCGGGCGGCTGGCCAGCCCGGCAGGCTGCTGGAGATGACCATCGGGTGCGCCTGGGACTCCGCCGGGATGCGCGGCGGCGGAAGCTCCATCCGGGATGGTACTGAGCTTCCCCGTCGCTGTCAAAGCCGGCCCCTCCGGCGGCTCGGCCGGGTTGACACGCCGCGAATTTTGTATACAAAATTGTGTGGAAATCCACCTGAGCGGTCGGGAGCGTAACGACGTGCCCACCCGCGCGCCCACCATTGCCAGACGGTCCTCGGTACCCCTCCAGGAGCTCGCCTACTCCCGCCTGCGCGCCGACATCACCAACGGCGCCCTGCCTCCGGGAGCCAGCCTGCGGGAGGAGGAGCTGAGTCGGCACCTCGGCGTCAGCCGGACGCCGCTGCGGGAAGCCCTGCGGCGGCTGGCCGAAGAAGGGCTCGTGGAAGTCTCCCCCTATCGCGGGGCGCGGGTGGTCCGCCTGAATACCGACCAACTGGAAGAGCTTTTTGAGGCCCGCGAAGCCCTCGAAGGCATGGCAGCGCGGCTGGCCGCTGTCCGCATGCCGCTCTCCCGGATCCGGCAGATTCACCAGCGCCTCCAGTCCCGGCTGCGGGAGGTGGGCCGCCGGCCCGGAAAATACCACCCGCCCCGGCTGGACTTCCACCTGGAGATTCTCCAGGCCTCCGGGAACCGGACTCTGGCCATCCTGGCGGAGCGGCTGTATGCCCGGCTGGCCCTGGCGCGCGCGCTGTCGGGAGCCTTTCGCGAACGGGCGGAGCCGGCCGCCCGGGAACATCTGGACATCCTGGCCGCCATCCGGCGGCGGGACCCCGAGGCCGCTGAGCGGTTGATGCGCCGGCACATCCGGCGGTCCCGGGAGAACCTGCGCCGGTTCCTGAGCGAGACCAGCGCCGGCACCGCACCATGGACGCCTCTCCCCGACTGACCGCCGCCGTCACTCCTCTGGCCGGCGATGCCCGCGTCCGGTCTGCCTTCCGACTTCCTTCCCGGGTGGTGGTCTGCGACTGCACGGCCCGGGAAGGCGCGCAGGCCGCCGGGGTGAACTTCGGTCCGGACCTGAAGGTGGACCTGATCACCCTGCTGGATGAGGTGGGCGTCTCGCAAGCCCAGGTGGGGTACCCCGGCAAGTCCCCGGGCGACGCGGCGGCCGTGCGCCGGCTTCGGGAGCGGGGAGTGCGCATCCAGCTGGAGGTGATCGCCCAGGTCTTTGGCCCGGCCTGGCGCGACGAGGTAAATGCGGCCGTCGCCTGCGGCCCGGACATCCTCGATGTCCAGCTCCCCTGCTCCGACGCCCGCCTGCGGCTGCTCCACGGCATGACCCGGGAGGAGATGCGGGCGCGGGCGGAGACTGCCGTCCGGTATGCCCGAGGCCGGGTCCCGGTGGTGCGCTTTGCGCCTACCGATACGACCCGCGCGGATCTGGACTACGTGCGCGCCCTGTACCAGACAGCACTGGACGCCGGCGCCGACCGGCTGACCGTGGCCGACACAGCCGGCGCCATGTTCCCTCCCGCCATGCGCTGGCTGGTCGGCACCCTGGTCCGGGAGTTCGCCGTGCCCTTTCAGGTGCATTGCCACAACGACCTGGGCCTAGCCCTCGCCAACACCCTGGCCGCCGTGGAGGCGGGGGCCTCCATCGTGGATGCCAGCGTGAACGGACTGGGCGAGCGGGCCGGCCACACGAGTCTGGACGAGCTGGTGGTCACCCTGGAGGTCTTCTATGGGCTGGCGACCGGCGTCCGGACGGATCTGCTGTATCGCCTGGCCCACCAGGTGGCCGCGTGGTCGGGCGTGCCAGTGCCCGCCCACAAGCCGCTGGTAGGAGACCACGCCTTCGCCCACAAACTGGACGGTCACGTCCAGGGCGTGACCGCCCACCCTCCGCTGTACGAGCCGATCCCACCCGAGGCGGTGGGCAACCACCGGCGCATCGCGGTGGGCGCGTACACCGGCACCCACGCGCTTCGGGCCAAGCTCCGCACCCTGGGTCTGGAGGTGACCGACGAGCAGGCCCGCCGCATCCTGGCGGCGGTCGCCCCGACCTGGGAGCGAACGGGCGAGGTATCCGATGCGGCGCTGCTGGAGACCGCCGAGCAGGTCCTGAGATCATGGCCGGCCTGACGGTGGCGGAAAAGATCTTCTCCTCCCACGCCGGGGTCGAGGCGCGGGCGGGGATGCTGGTGACTGCGGGGGTCGATCTGCTGATGGCCCACGACGGCAACCGCCCCCTGGTCATCGAGACGCTGCGGGAGCTGGGATACGCGCGACCCCGCCATCCCGAGCGCCTGGTGTTGGTTCTCGACCACGCCGTCCCGCCTCCCACCGAAGTGGTGGCCAACATCCACGCCCGCATGCGGGCGTTCGCGCGGGAGCACGGGGCGCACCTGGTGGAGGCCGGGGATGGCATCTGTCACGTGGTGCTGCCGGAACGGGGTTTCGCCCGGCCCGGGCTGCTCGCCATCGGTTCCGACTCGCACACCACCACGCTGGGCGCGGTCAACTGCCTGGCCACGGGGGTGGGATCCTCGGACATGGCGCTGGCCGCGGCCACCGGCCAGCTGTGGTTCAAGGTCCCCTCCACCCTGCGGGTCGCGCTGGCCGGCGGCCTGGGCGACGGCGTGACGGCCAAGGATGTTGCCCAGTTCCTGGTCCGCCAGATGGGACTGCGCCGGGCGCTGTACCGCGCCCTGGAGTTCACCGGCTCCGGACTGGCAGGACTGGAGATGGACGCGCGGTTCACTCTGGCCAACGTCGCGGTAGAACTGGGCGCCAAGTGCGCCGTGTTCCCCGCCGACGACGTGCTGCGAACCTGGCTGGCCCGGCGGGGAGTGGATGCCTCCGGCGCCGTGGACCCCGATCCCGACGCCGCCTACGAGGACACCATCTCGGTGGACCTGTCGGCCGTCGCCCCCCAGGTGGCGCGCCCCCACTCGCCCGCCGACGTGGTGGACGTCACGGACGTGGAGGGGACGCCGGTGCAGTATGTGTTCATCGGGTCCTGCAGCGCCGGGCGGCTGGACGACCTGCGGGCCGCCGCCCGGATCCTGGCCGGCCGGCAGGTGGCGCCGGGGGTCCGGCTGGTGGTGGCCCCGGGCTCCCGTGAGGTCCTGCGCGAAGCGGTCCGGCAGGGGATCGCCGAGACGCTGGTGGCCGCAGGCGCGACACTCATTCCACCCGGATGCGGACCGTGCGCCGGCGTGTCCCAGGGGGTGCCCGCCGATGGGGAGACCGTGGTGGCCACCTCCCCCCGCAACTTCCGCGGCCGCATGGGCAACCCCCGGGCGCAGATCTATCTGGCGTCTCCGGTCACGGCGGCCGCGGCCGCGGTCGCGGGCGCCCTCACCGATCCCCGACGCCTGCTGGGGTGATGCCGTGATCCTGCGCGGACGCGTGCACCGGCTGGGTGACGACATCAACACGGACTACATCATCCCCGCCCGCTACAAGAGCCGGACCGAGGATATCGCGTCGCTCGTTCCAGTCCTGTTTGAGGACCTGGACCCGACCCTGACGGGGCGGATCCGGCCCGGCGACATTATCGCCGCCGGTGAGAACTTCGGCATGGGATCTTCCCGGGAGACCGCGCCCCGGCTGCTCCGTGCGGCGGGGATCGGCGCGGTCCTGGCCCGGTCGTTCGCCCGCATCTTCTTCCGCAATGCGGTGAACGTGGGGCTGCCGGTGATCGAGTGCGACACCGGGCCGCTCGCCGACGGCGATCAGGTGGAGGTGGATCTGGGCTGTGGTGAGATCCGGGTGCCCGCTCGGGGCGTGGCGATCCGCGCGGCACCCCTGCCTCCCCTGATGGCGGCCATCCTGGAAGCGGGAGGCATCCGCGACTACCTGCGCCGCCAGGCGGCAGGCGAGGGGGGAGTCCCGTGACAGGCCCCCTGGGCGTGGCGGTCGTGCTGGCCGTGGGAACCGCCGGCGGATACGTGGCGCTGCGCCTGCGGCTGCCCGCGGGGGCGCTGCTGGGCTCCCTGCTCGCGGTGCTGGCAGCCCACGCCTTGATCCCGGGCCTGCCGGCCCTGGACCCCCAGATCCGCCGCGGGATCCAGATCCTGGTCGGAACCGCCCTGGGCTCGCGGATCTCCCCGCAGACCCTGCACCGGTTGCGGCGGGTGCTGCCGGCGGTGGCGGTGGTGGTGGCCGCCACCGTGGCGGGCACCCTGGGGGGAGCCCTCCTGGTGGCCGGGCTGTTGCGCGTCGATATGGGCACCGCTCTGCTGGCCAGCACCCCCGGGGGAATGCCGGAGATGATCCTCATGGCCGACGCCCTCCACCGGGACGTGCCTCTGGTCACGGTGATCCAGCTGGTACGCGTCCTGCTCACCCTGATCGTGCTGGTGCCCCTGGCGCGACTGGTCACGGCCCGCCAGGGCGGAGAGCTGACATGAGGATGCTGATGACGCTGGCGGTCGGCCTCGCCGGCGGGCTGGCTGCCATGCGGCTGCACATCCCGGCGGGCGCGTTGGTGGGATCCCTGGCGGCGGTGGGCGCCCTGCGCCTGGCGGGAGCGCCGGTGGCCGAGATCCCTACGGGCGTGCGGCGGGCCGCGCAGATGATCGTCGGCGCGATGCTGGGGGTGTCGTTCGGCTGGGACGACCTGCCGGTCCAGCGGTTCCTGCTGCCTGCGCTGCTCCTCACCGCGCTGCTGTTCAGCCTGTCAGTGGCGGTGGCGTGGATCATCGTCCGCACGGCGCGGTGGTCCTGGACGGCGGCGGTGCTGTCCACGGCTCCCGCCGGGATGACCGAGCTGTCGCTGTCCGCCGACGCGCTCGGGCTGGACGCGTCGGCCATTGCAGCCCTGCACCTGATCCGCATCACCACCGTGGTTCTCGTGGTCCCGTGGCTGGTGCGGTGGCTCACGTGAGGAGGTGGCCATGAACACACGGGAGTGGCTGAAGCGGCGGCTGGCCGAGGGGCCGATCCTGCTGGCTCCCGGCGTCTTCGACCCGCTGTCGGCGAAGGTGGTCCAGCGCTGCGGCTTCGAGGCGGTGTACGTGAGCGGCGGAGCCATCTCCCGCAGCCTGGGCTTCCCGGATCTGGGGCTGGTGACCATGACGGAGATGCTGGACCGCATCGCCGCCATCTGCGAGGCCACCGATCTGCCGGTCATCGCCGACGCCGACACCGGGTACGGCAATCCCCTCAATGTGCGCCGCACCGTCCGGGAGTGGGAACGGGCCGGAGTGGCCGCCCTGCACCTGGAAGATCAGGTCACGCCCAAGAAGTGCGGCCATTACGAGGGCAAGGCGCTGATCTCCCGGGAGGAGATGGTGCAGAAGGTGCGGGCGGCGGTCGAGGCCCGGCGCGACGGCGTGCTGATCGTCGCCCGCACCGACGCCCGGGCGGTGGAGGGGCTGGAGGGGGCTCTGGCCCGGGCGCGGGCCTACCGGGAGGCGGGCGCCGACGTCCTCTTCGTGGAAGCGCCCCAGTCGGTGCAGGAGATTGAGGCCATCGCCCGGTCCCTGCCGGGACCGCTGATGATCAACATCTTCGCAGGGGGGAAGACCCCGGTGGTGCCCGCCCGCGAGCTGGACCGGCTGGGCTACCGCCTGGCGATCTATCCCGGCGAGCTGCAGCGGGCGGCCCTGCACGCCATGCTGGCGTGCGCCCGGCATCTTCGGGAGACCGGGACCGTGGACGGATTCGCGCAGGTGGTGTCATTCCAGGAACGGGAGGTGCTGGTGGACGCCGACCGCTGGGCCTCCCTGGAGGCCCGGTACGCGACGGGAGGATAGGGCATGACCACGCACAGGCACGGCAGAGTTCCGGCCACCCGGCGGCTGGCCGAATGGGTGGCGGGACTCAGATGGGAGGACCTCCCGGCCCAGGTCGCCGGCCACGTCCGGGCCGGGCTGCTGGATACCCTGGGCTGCGGCCTGTTTGGCAGCACCCTGCCCTGGGGCCAGATCGCCATCCGGTTCGTCCGCACCCTGGGACAGGGCAGCGAAGCCACGCTCTGGGGCGACGGGGGGCGGGTGCCGGCGGCCAACGCGGCGCTGGCCAACGGCACCCTGGTCCACGCCTTTGAGATGGACGATCTCCACACCACCGGCGTCCTCCACCCGGGCGCCGTCTCGGTCACGGCGGCGCTGGCGGTGGCCGAGCGGCGGGAGCGCGCCGGCGGGCCGGCCGTGGACGGACGGACTCTGCTCACCGCCCTGGTGGCCGGCTATGAGGTCGGAGCCCGCATCGGCCTGGCCTCGGGGTACGCTCAGCTGCGCCGCGGCTACCACCCCGCCGCCACCACCGGCGTGTTCTGCGCCGCCGCGGCGGCCAGCCGCATCCTGGGACTGGGCGCCGACGCCACCTGGGATGCCCTGGGCATCGCCGGCACCCAGGCCGCCGGGCTGATGGCCGCCCAGTACGGATCCATGGTCAAGCGCATGCACCTGGGGCGCAGCGCCCAGAGCGGCGTGTACGCCGCCGACCTGGCCGCGATGGGATTCCGGGGCGTCCGGGAGGTGCTGGAAGCTCCGTACGGCGGCTTTCTCACCACCCTCATCGGCGACGACAGCGGCCTGGAGTCGATCGTCGACGGACTGGGGGAACAGTTCGCCCTGCTGGGGACAGGGTTCAAGATCTACCCCTCCTGCGGGAGCTCCCACACCACCGTGGACGCCTTGCTGGCCATGAAGGCGCGATGCCCCGAGCTGGGCCCGGAGACGGTGGAGTCCGTGGACGTCCAGACCACCACCAGCACCCGCGACCATGTGGGCTGGCCCTACGCCCCCGACACGGTCACCACGGCGCAGATGAACCTGCCCTACACCGTCGCCGTCCTGTTGCTGGACGGCGGCCTCTCGGTGCGGTCGTTTGCCGACGAACGTCTGCGGGATCCGGCGGTCCTGGAGCTGTCCCGCCGCGTACGGGTGGTCGCCGACCCCGAGCTGGACGCCCGCGGCCGAGAGTACCGCCACGCGGCCCGGGTCCGGGTGCGGCTGCGGGACGGCCGGATGCTGGAGGAGTTCCGGGTCCACGCCCGGGGAACGCCGCACAATCCCGTGACCTGGCAGGAGCTGACCCGCAAGTTCTTCGACCTCGTCGGAGAGGTCCTGTCGGCCGACCGCGCTCGGCGCATTCACGAGCTGGTGAAGCAGGTCGAACTACTCCCGGCAGTGTCCCCGTTGACGGACCTGCTGGTCAGAGAGGAGGTCAGAGGATGAGCAGAGGATGGCTGGCAGCGGTGATCCTCGCCCTGGCGTGTGCCGGCGCCACCGTCGCGGTCGCGGGCCCGGCGTGGCAACCCACCCGGGCCGTAGAGCTGGTGCCCGCCGGCGACCCGGGCGGAGGTCTGGACCTGCATGCCCGGATCATCGCCGAGGTGTTCCGCAAAGAGAAGATCCCGCCCGCGCGTTTCATCATCATCAATATGGGCGGGGCCGGAGGAAATACCGCCCGATCCTACCTGGCCCAGAAGCGCGGGGATCCCCACGTGCTGGTGGTGGAGAGCAACCGGGCGTACCTGGCGGAGCTGCTGGGGACCACCCGGCTGCGGGTGAACCAGGACTTCCTGCCGGTGGTCCGCCTGACCACCGACTACGTGGTGTGGGCGGTGCGCAAGGACTCCCGGTTCCGCACAGCCCGGGACGTCCTGGAAGCCGTCCGGCAGAACCCTGGCTCGGTGAGTTTCGGTGTCGGCACGGTGCCCAGCAACGACCAGTTCCACATCATCCGGGCGGCCCAGTCGGTGGGCGCCCGACCCGCCCAGCTGCGGATCACGGCCTTCCGCGCCGGCGGGGACCTGATGGCCCAGCTGCTGGGAGGACATGTGGAGGTCATCTCCACCGGCCTGTCGGAGGCCATCACCCAGTTCCGAGCGGGCGAGGTGCGGTTGCTGGTGGTGTCGGCGCCGCGGCGGCTGCCCGGCGAGCTGGCCGGCGTGCCGGTATGGAAGGACTTCGGCCTCGACCTGGTCGTCGAGCACTGGCGCGGCGTCTTTGCGCCTCCGGGCATCCCGCCGGAGGCGATGGCCTTCTGGGTGAACGCGTTCGCCCGGATGCGACAGGCGGAGTACTGGGAGGGTCTGCTGCGCCGCTATAACCTGTTCGATGCCTTCCTCCCCAGCGACCAGTTTGCCCGGACTCTGGAGCAGGAGCGGGAGCGGGCGCTGACGTTGTTGAAGGAACTGGGAGTCGTCCAGTAACCGGGTCCGCGGCGGGGGAGTGCGATGGCAGGGGAGCGAGGGATGCGGGCGGGCCGGGCGTTCGCGGCCGCACTGGCCGTCCTGTCGGCCCTGTACGCCCTGGAAGCCTCCCGCATCCCCAACCCGCCGGCCCTGGCCGATCCCCTGGGGCCGCGGGCGTTCCCGCTGATGCTGGGCCTGGTGGGCCTGGGATTGAGCCTGGCCATCCTGCGGGAGGGCAATGGCGAGGGAGAAGTGACCGTTGCCCCGAGCACCCTGCGGGACCTGGGGCTGATCGCGGCGGGGATGGCGGCCTACGCCCTGCTGCTTCCCCGGCTGGGTTTTGTGCTCGCCACCACCCTGGTCCTGAGTGGCGGGTTCGCCTTCACGGGGGGCCGTCGTCCCTTCCTCCCCGCCATCCTGTTCGCCCTGGCCGTGTACCTGCTGTTCACCCGCGTCCTGGGAGTGCGCCTGCCTCCCGGGATCCTCCCCTGGGAGTAGGGAGGGAAGGACGGTGTTTACCTATCTGCTGGCGGGTCTGGTCGGCGCCCTGACGCCGGAGAACCTCCTCTCGGCGCTGCTGGGCTGTTTTCTGGGCACCGTGGTGGGCATTCTCCCGGGCCTGGGCCCGTCCACGACAGTCGCCCTGTTGATCCCGGTGGCCTTCGCCGTGCGGCCCGACACCATGCTCATCATGATGTGCGGCGTCTACCTGGGGGCCATGTACGGAGGGTCGTTGACCTCGATCCTGCTCAAGGTCCCCGGCGAAGCGTCGTCGGCCCTGACCGCCCTCGATGGATTCGAGATGGCGCGCCAGGGTCGCGCCGGACCCGCCCTGGCCATCGCCGCCGTGGGGTCGTTCATCGGCGGGACCCTCTCGGTCGTGGCCCTGACCGTCGTGGCGCAGCCCATCGCCCGGTTCGCCCTGCGCTTCGGCCCGTCGGAGTACTTCGCCCTGATGGTCTTCGCCCTGGTGATGTCGGCCACCCTCATCGGCCGCTCGCTGACCCGCGGCCTGCTGGCGGTGGTCCTGGGGGTCATGCTGTCGGTGGTGGGCTCGGACCTCCAGACGGGGATTCCTCGGTTCACCCTGGGCATTGACATCCTGCTGGACGGCATCGACATCGTGGTGGTCATCATCGGCATCTTCGGCGTGGCCGAAGTGCTGCACTTCCTCCTCCACGAGAGCCGGACCTTGCAGGGACGGCTGGCCATCCGCGGCCGCCTGTGGCTGTCCCGGGAGGACCTGGTGCGGTCTGCCGGCCCCATCGGGCGGGGCACGGCGGTGGGGTTTCTGGCCGGGGTCATGCCGGGATCGGGCAGCACCCTGGGCTCGATGCTGGCCTACGCCCTGGAAGGACGCGTGGGTCGCGCCCGCGGGCGACTGGGCACCGGAGCCATCGAGGGCGTGGCGGCCGTGGAGACGGCCAACAACGCGGCCACCGGCGGCGCGCTGATCCCCATGTTCACCCTGGGGATTCCCGGCTCGGGCACCACCGCCGTGCTGCTGGCGGTACTGCTCATGTACGGGGTGCAGCCCGGCCCGCGCCTGATGGTCGAGCAGGCGCAACTGTTCTGGACCGTGGTGGCGTCGCTGTACATCAGCAACGTCATCCTGCTGATCCTCAACCTCCCCCTGATTCCCCTGTTCGTCCGGATCCTGGACATTCCGGCCCGGTACCTCATGCCGGCCATCGGCCTGTTCGCCGCCGTCGGGGCCTACTCGGTCAACACCCAGGTCTCGGACGTGTGGCTGGTCTTTCTGTTCGGCCTGCTGGGCTACGCGATGCGCTGGGCGGGCATGCCGCCAGTGGCGCTGGTCCTGGGCATGGTCCTGGGAGACCGCCTGGAGCAGTCGCTGAGGCAGGCGTTCATCCTGGGCAACCGGTCGTTCGTTTTCCTGCTGCGGCCCATCACCTTGACCCTGCTGCTGGCCGCGGTGCTGGTCGTGGCCCTCGACGCGGCGGGCCGGGCGCGGGCGCGCCGCCGTGCGGTTCCCACTCCGGCCCCGCAGCCCTGACCGGCCCGGCGGCGACTCCGCCAGCCCTCGAGCAATGCTGAACAGATGCGGGAACTTCCGGGCCTCATAGGGTTGAGGCTCTCCGGACAGACTCCCGGCGGACTGCTTCCTGGCGGGCAGAGGTGGGGGCCCTGGCGGGCTACGCCTTCGCCCGATTGCGCTTCCCGGGCAAGGGGATATGGTTTCTGGCCTGCCTCTCGGTGTTCATGGTGCCTAGCCAGGTCACCCTGATCCCCGACTTC
>JAVHLZ010000031.1:0-9333 GCA_031081675.1 Armatimonadota bacterium | reverse complement strand
GCCTTCGCCCGATTGCGCTTCCCGGGCAAGGGGATATGGTTTCTGGCCTGCCTCTCGGTGTTCATGGTGCCTAGCCAGGTCACCCTGATCCCCGACTTCATCACCCTGCGCATGCTGGGCCTGCTGAACACCTACGGGGCGTTGATCCTCCCCTTTGCCGCCACAGGTTTTGGGACGTTTCTGATCCGCCAGCGTTTCCTGTCCATCCCCCAGGAACTGTTTGATGCGGCCATCGTGGACGGCGCCGGCCACCTGCGCATCCTGTGGCAGATCTGCCTCCCGCTCGCCAAAGCCGCGCTGGCCACCTTCGGCCTTTTGACCACCATGTGGCACTGGAACGACTTCTTCTGGCCCCTGATTGTGACCAGCTCCACGAACATGCGCACCATGCCCCTGGGGTTGGTGGTATTCACGCATACCGAACAGGGTACGTCCTGGAACCTCCTCATGGCGGCGGGCATTCTCACCGCCCTTCCCATCGTATTCTTGTTCCTCGTTGCGCAGCGGTACTTCGTCCAGGGCATCGCCCGGTTAGGCATCAAAGGCTGAGGTCCTATCGTCAGCGAGCACCAGATCCGTGGACCGCGGGAAGCGGGAGACGGTTCAGGAGAGGTCTCCCGGCATGTCGCTGGAGGAGAGGTCGGCATCGTCGTCGCGCGGGTGAGTTCCTTACTTCCGCGCGCCTCCCCGGGACCGATTTGGGAGTTGATTCTCCACGCAGTGCACACATCGGGAACTGCGGGGACAGTCACCCCGGCAACTGCGGGGACAGTCACCCGCGCAGGCTGCGGCGGCCATAAAAGGAGCCCGCCTGCCGCGGCGACAGCGTAGACGCGGCGGCGTGATCACCCCGATTGGGAGGTGACTGTCCCCAGGCCCTGCACTCGCACCGGTACCAGCATCGGGGTCCGGCTGGCGTAGGTGCGGTAGAGGTCCCCGAACTCCCGGACAAGCTCGGCCTCTTCACGCCGGGCGAGGCGGTAGTACAGAACAACCAGCGCTGGCCACATGGCCAGGCCGGGCAGGGTCGGCCAGTGCACCAGCCATCCGGCAGTGACGAGGAGGATCCCCAGATACTGGGGGTGGCGCACGTAACGGTACACGCCAGTGGTCACCAGCTTCCCCCGGGCGCGGTAAATGTCACGCCACCCGAGCACGACCAGCACGATTCCCGCCAGGGTCATCACGGACCCCACCGGCATGCCGATCCGATACATGTAGAGCATGAATCGGGGCTCGTAGGACGTCAGACCCAGGGCGGTGGAGAGGAAGTACGCGGTGAGGGGGAATCCGAACATCTCGGCAAACAGCGCAATCACGAAAGCCGCATAGATGCCGTGGGACCGCCAGTCGCGCTTCAGCCGAACGGGAATGAGCGCCACAAAGGCCACAAAGACCACCGCCGAGCCCGCCACGAGGTCCCACCGCCCGCGCGTGATGCTCAACCGGTCCTCGCCGAGCTGCCCCGCCGCCAGCAGCACGGAGTGGCCGATCCCTGTCAGCAGGGCCGCGGTGGCCAGCGCAGCAGCGGCCAGGCCGACGACAGCCAGCCTGGCTCGGGTCTGGCGTGCCCCATCCTGCATTGGGATCCTCCTTTCGTCTTTCACGTCTCATTTTGGCAAATGCGCGCCCCCGCCTGCGACTTCTCAGAACCGACCCCCTGCAGAACCGCCTGCGGTCGGGTGCCGCACTGCCGCGGTCGTAGCGTATACTGAAATGTGGCCCATGGCCATTACCGGGAGGTGAGGACGGTGGACCTGTTGGGGAAGAAGGTGGCCGTGCTGGTCGAAGACCTCTACGAGGACCTGGAACTGTGGTACCCGGTCCTGCGGCTGCGGGAGGCCGGCGCGGAGGTTACCCTGGTGGGTCCGGAAGCCGGCGTCACCTACAAGAGCAAGAACGGGTATCCGGCGAAGGCCGACCTGGGCATGACCCAGGCGCAGGCCCAGGACTTTGACGCGGTGGTGATTCCCGGCGGGTACGCGCCGGACCGCATGCGCCGCCACCGCGCCATGGTGGAGTTCGTCCGCGCCATGCACGACCGGGGCAAGCCGGTCGCGTTCATCTGTCACGCCGGCTGGGTTCCCATCTCGGCCGGCATCGTCCGCGGCCGGCGGGTGACGAGCTTTTCCTCCATCCGGGACGACCTGGTCAACGCCGGGGCGACCTGGGTGGACCAGGAGGTGGTGGTGGACGGTACCCTCATCTCCTCCCGCAGTCCGGCGGACCTGCCGGCCTTCTGCCGGGCGCTGATCGAGCACCTCAGCCGCGCCCCGGTGGCCTGACCATCCAAAGACCGACGGCAGGGATTCGGGACCGGAGCCCGGCGACCTGCGCAGCGCACATGGCGCCCGAACCCTTCGGTTCCGGCTCCCTGCCGCAGACCTCCCATGATCCTTGAGCAGATTCCCACCTCACCCCTGGGCACCAACTGTTACGTCCTGGGCGATGAGCAGACCGGCCGCGCGGTCGTCATTGACCCCGGCAACGACGCTCCGCTGATTCTGGAGGCGTTGCGTCGGACTCAGGTGACCGCCGAGGCCATTGTCGTCACCCACGGCCACTGGGACCACCTGGGGGCGGTGCGGGCGGTGCGGCATGCCACCGGGGCGCCGTTCCTGGCGCCGGCGGGCGATGTGGAGATGATCCGCGCGGCCGGGACCTCGGCGCTGCTCATGGGAGTGTACATCGATCCCCCGCCGGACCCCGACCGCACCCTCAGCGACGGAGACGTGCTGACGGTGGGGACCCTCACCCTGCAGGTGCGCGCCGCCCCGGGCCACACTCCGGGTCACATCATCCTGGTCGGCCCCGGGATCGCCTTCGTGGGTGACGTGGTCTTTGCCGGGGCCGTGGGGCGCACCGATCTGCCGGGCGGCGACTGGGAGGCCCTGGAGGCGACGCTGCGGGAGGTCATCCTCGCACTCCCCGAGGACACGCTCCTCTACCCGGGCCACGGGCCCGCCACCACGGTGGGCCGGGAGCGCGCCTCCAATCCTTTCCTGGTCGACCTGCGGCCCGCTCCCTGAGCTGAGACCGTCCCGCCGCCCGCACACACTCGGGAGGTCGGCGCCCGGGAGCAACCGGATCCTCACGGGTGCTTCACGTCACGTTCACGCATCCCCGGTAGTGTCAGGGCCGGAAGGCATTCCCACAGAGGTTTCTCACAACGGAGGGACTAAATCGCAGTTTGGCCAGCCCGGGAAGGTCCGCGCCATGACATGCGGGCGGAACGGACTGCCCGGCCCAGTCGCGCGAAAGTGAGCCGGAGGGACCGCGCAGGCCTTCTGCCCGTACGGATGCGTCCTGCCCGGTCCCACCCTGCCCGGGACGCCTCAACCGCCCAGCTGAAGCGTCCGCCCACAGACGTCTCCCGCCCTCCGAACGGCCAGGACCGTCGCGGCCGCCGCCAGCTGCAGCATCACCACCCCCAGCCAGGCCACCGCGTAACGGCCGCCCGTCCGTTCCACGGTCCAGCCGAACACCGGAGGCGTCAGCATGGTGAACACGTAGAGCACCGTGAGGCTGAGTCCCACCATGACCGCCGACGCCCCCCACGCCAGCTCCGAGATCAGGGTGAGGTACAGCCCGTTCCAGCCCAGCAGGGTGAATCCCGACAGCAGAGCCAGCACGGCTGCCAGGAGCGCGGGGACCGCGTCCCGGCGGCTCAGCAGCGCAAGGGCAACGACCACGGCGGCGGCACAGCCTGCCGCCAGGGCCATAGGCCGGGTCCGATCTGCGCGGAACCACCGGTCTGACAGCCATCCCCACGCCATGCGGCCGGCGATCCCGCCCAGGTGGACGAACAGCAGCAGGCGGGCGGCCTCCTGCGGCCGCCAGGCGAATGCGTCCACGAAGTACAGAGGGAGGTATCCTGTCAGCCCGAACTGGCCGGCCGCCAGCAGGCACGCCGTGAGCGTGGTAAGCAGCAGCGCCGGGTTACGGACGAACTCCCGCGGGGCGGCCCACGGGCTCACCGGATCCGCGCGGGGGGCATCCATGCCCGGCATCCGCCCGTCGTCGGCGGGGCGAAGCCCCAGATGGCTGAGCACGCCTCCCAGCAGGCAGCCCGCCCCTGCGGTCAGCAGCCCGACGCGCCAGTTCCATACCGTGGCCAGCCACGGCAGCAGCGCGGCTGCCAGCAGCCCGCCCACCGGAAGGCCGGCCTGGCGGACTCCCATCGCCACGCCCCGCTCCCGGACGGGAAACGCCCCCATGACCGCCTGGCTGCCGGCCACCTGACTGGACGGGAACCCCACCCCCGCGAGGGCGAGGGCCGCCGCCAGCACCGCCACGGATGGGGCGAAGGCCGCCGCGACCGCCACCAGCCCCGTCAGCACGGCCCCCGCCGCCATCACCCGACGTTCGCCCAACCGCTGGGTGGCCACTCCCGTCAGGTAGAACGCCAGCAGGGCACCCAGATCGAAGGCGCCCAGCACCACTCCCGTCTCCGCCAGCGACAGCCGGAGGTCCGTCCGGACGAACGGGGCCAGCGCCGGCAGCCCGAAGCGGACGAACGTCAGCCCCGCCTGCTGGACGGTGGCCACCGCCAGGACGTGCCAGCGGCGGCCGGGGACGCCCCTGAGACCGGGGACGCCCCTGAGACCGGGAGTGGATTCGGTTCCCACGTCCGGATGGTCTCGCCCGCGCACGGATACAGTGTACCGTGACCGCGCCAGCGCCACCGCGCCCGGAGGCGGCGGGCCGGCGGGTGCTGTGGCCGGCGGCCCTGCCGGGGTATGGTGGTCAGGGGGGCCACCGGAGGGGCCTGAAGGCGGGTCATGCGGGCGGATCGGGAGAAGTGGGAGCAACGGTACCAGGCCGGCGAGCGGGTGCACGACGGGCGGCCGTCGGCGATCCTGATGCGGTGGGCGCACCTGGTGCGTCCCGGGCGGGCGCTGGACGCGGCCACGGGGCTGGGACGCAACGCCCTGTTCCTGGCCTCCCAGGGCTTTGAGGTGGACGCGGTGGACATCTCGCCCACCGCGCTGGCACAGGCCGCAGATCGGGCACGCCGCCGGGGGCTCCGGATCCGGTGGATCGAGGCCGACCTGGATTGCTACCCGCTGCCGCGGGCCCGCTACGATCTGGTGGTGGTGAGCTTCTTTCTCAAGCGCCGGCTGGTTCCCGCCCTGAAGGCGGCGGTCCGCCCCGGCGGCCTGCTGGTGATGGAAAACCACCTGGTGGGTCCTGAACCCGATGAGGGGCCTGGTCCGGCGCACCGCCTGCGGCCCGGAGACCTGTGGCGCTGGTTCCGGGGGTGGGAGATCCTGGAACTGGCCGAGGGGCTGTTCACCGAAAGTGGACGGAGGATGTGGGTGGGAAGGATTGCGGCCCGACGACCCTCTCCGGCCACGCGGGGCGCGCCCCGGGTGAGGCAGCGCCCTGCGCGTATGAAGGCCACCCGCGCCCTGCGGGCGTCCCCCGTCGGCCCGCGCACGGTGTGCGCGCTCTGCGGCTCTTGATCCCCGGTCCGAAAGCCGTATAATCGTTGCGGCACGAGGTGCGTATTCACTGGGTGCGTAGTGACATGTCCCACGCTCACGGATCGCACGGTCACCGTCACGAACTCGCCGCCGGTCGGACGGCGCACGGGCACACCCACGACCACGTGCACGGAGCGGTCGACCCGACCATCCTCACCACCGCACGGGGGATCTGGGCCGTCAAGTGGTCGTTTGTGGGACTCCTGGCCACGGCGGCTTTGCAGGTGGTGGTGGTGTGGCTGTCAGGAAGCGTCGCCCTGCTGGCCGACACCATCCACAACTTCGCCGATGCCGCGACAGCCATCCCGCTGGGGATCGCCTTCCTGCTGGCGCGCCTGCGGCCCACCCGGCGGTTCCCCTTCGGGTTCGGGCGGGTGGAGGACCTGGCCGGCGTGGTCATCGTGCTCATCATCTTCTTCAGCGCCGTCATGGCGGCCTATGAGGCGGTGGACCGACTGCTCCATCCCCGGCCGGTGGAGTACCTGGGGGCGGTGATCGCCGCGTCGATCATCGGCTTTGTGGGCAACGAGGGCGTGGCGATCTTCCGCATCCGGGTGGGGAAAGAAATCGGCAGCGCCGCCCTGGTCGCCGACGGCTACCATGCACGGGTGGATGGCTGGACGAGCCTGGCCGTCCTGGTGGGCGCCGTGGGCGTCTGGCTGGGCTACCCGCTGGCGGACCCGCTGGTCGGCCTGGGGATTACCGCGGCGATTCTGGTCATCGTCTGGCAGTCAGGCAAGGCCGTGTTCACCCGGCTGCTGGACGGGGTGGAGCCCGAAGTGATCGAGACGCTCGCCCACGCCGCCGGGCACGTCCCGGGAGTGCAGGCGGTCACCGACGTGCGGGCCCGCTGGGTGGGTCACCACCTGGAGGCGGAGCTCAACGTGGCGGTCCCCGGCACGTGCACGGTGGCCGAGGGGCACCGCATCGCCAAGGAGGTCCACCATCGGATCCTCCACCACGTCCCCTACCTGCGCCGCGCGACCATCCACGTCGACCCTTCCGACGAGGTGGGAGAGGGGTACCACCGGGCGACCGCCCACACCCACGACGGGTTGCCCGCGCACTCCCACTGAAGCCACGGGAGTGGACGACCCGACGTCCATCGTCACCACTGCTCTCGCCGTCCGGCCGATCTTCGGACCAGCAGAATCTCAGGGGACCAGCGCGTCCAGCTGAAATACGCCCTCGCGCCGGTACGGCTCCGCCAGGACGACCCGCCCGTGGTGGCCGACGCCGTGGGACAGCAGCAGCGCCCGCTCCAGCTCCAGGTGACTGGCCAGACCGACGGCCCGGTCGTCCATCCCGCCGGCTCCGGGCACCAGGGTCTCGATCCGCGGCCCCAGCAACTGGCGCAGGGCCTGCCCGCTGAACGCCATCTGGTCCTGCAGCTCGGCCAGGGCCTGCCGCAACCGATCCCAGACCGGCGTCACATCCACGACGCAGTTGGGCCGCCGCGGCCGCAGGTAGTACAGGGTGTGGACAGCGTGCGGCGGGTGGCCGCCGCAGTCGGCGATCATCCACTCCCGACCAGCCAGAGCCAGGGCCTCCAGATAGAGGATCATCGCGGGCCGACGATCCGGGTCCAGGTCGGCGAAGGCGTGTTCGGGGTCCTGGGTGATGACCACCTGGGGCCGCACCTCTCGGACCACTGCGACGATCCGGCGCTTCAGGTCCACCGACGGCTCGATCTCTCCGTACCGGCCATCCAGAAACCGCACGCGGGTCGCCAGAACGGCGGCCGCCCGCTCGATCTGAGCCCGCGCCGACGGGCGGGCCAGCAGGACCGCCGCCTCGCTCCGCCCGCCCCGCAGGGCGTTCAGGGCCAAGGCCCCGCCCGCCTCCACGACCTCCAGGCCAAATGTCGCCAGCAGCAGCACCGTCGTGCCGGCGCCTTCGGTCATGGCGCTGTCTCCTCCCCAGACGGTGTCGGACGCAACACCCGCAGCCGGGGGTGGAGGGCTTCCTCCAGAGCAAACCCCGTGAACGCGAATCCCAGCACGGCCAGGGTGATGAGCAGTCCGGGCGGCACCACCCACCACGGCCAGGCCCCACTGAGGAAGGCGCTGCGCACCTGCGCATAATACAGGATTGATCCCCACGATTTCGTGACCGGGTCGCCCAGCCCCAGAAAGGACAGGGACGCCTCGATGAGGATGGCGTTGCTCGCCGCCAGGATGAACTGGGCGAGGGAGAGGGACAGGACGCCGGGCAGGATGTGCCGCCGCAGAATGCGCCCGGTGGACGCGCCCAGCGCCCGCGCCGCATCCACATAGTCCAGCTCCCGCACGGACAGCACCTGCGCCCGCAGGACGCGGGCCGGGCGGGCCCACGCCAGGAGTCCGATGACCAGAACCATGGTCCCCAGCGACGGCCCCAGGTACGCCGCCAGGAGGATCATCAGCGGCAGGAACGGGATGACCAGGACCACGTCCACCACCCGCATCAGCACCACATCCACCCACCCGCCGACGTACCCCGCCACCACCCCCACCAGAGTGCCCAGGCCGGCGGACATCACGGCCGCCAGAAAACCGATCAGCAACGACACCCGCGTTCCGTAGATGAGCTCGCTGAGGATGTCCTGACCGATGTCGTTGGTCCCCAGGAGGTGCCGCCGGGACGGGGGCTCAAAGGGCAGGCCGCTCGCCTCCTCCGGATCGTACGGCGCCACCCACGGCGCCAGCAGGGCCAGGGCGACCAGCGTGGCCAGCAGGGCCATCCCTCCGACCCCCACGCCGCTCACCCTCCGGCGGCGCCGGACGCCGGTCCGAATGGCGGTGCTGACCTCCAGGGCGCTCATCCCGATCCTCCCGGGGGTTCTAGCGGGCGGGGCGCACCCGGGGATCCAGCAGCGGGTAGATCAGGTCCGCCAGGATGTTGGCGACGAGGACGCTGACCGTGAGGATGAGGAACGTGGCCTGGATCACCGGATAGTCGCGGTTGAGCACCGCCTCGTACAGCAGCCGACCCACACCCGGGTAGGAGAACACCGTCTCGATCACCGTCGCCCCGCTGACGACGAAGCCCAGGTTGAGCATGAAGACGGTGGACACGGGTAGGAGGGCGTTGCGCATGGCGTGGCGGTACAGGACCATCGGTTCCCGCACCCCTTTGGCCCGCGCCGTGGCGATGTACTGCTCGCCCAGGACCGTCAGCATCGAGTAGCGCATGACCAGGAACGTGCCCGGGATGGTGATGAGGGTCAGCGTCGCCAGCGGCAGGGCCAGGTGCCAGGCGGTGTCCACCACCAGGTTCCAACCGGTCAACCCCGCCCCGGCGGTCTGGGCGCCGAAGATGGGGAACCACCGCAGGCGCACCGCGAAGACGGCGATAAACAGCATTCCCAACCAGAACGAGGGGGTGGACTCGAAGAACATGAACACGCCCAGCGACCCGAGGTCGAAGGCGCTCCCCCGCCGCCACGCCACCAGCGTCCCCCAGAGGATCCCCACCGCCGTGGCCACCACCAGGGCCAGCCCCACCAACAACAGGGTCCAGGGCAGACGCTCGGCCACCATCTCGCCGATGGGCCGCCCCTTCTGGAACGAGTAGCCCAGGTCCCCGGTGAGCACCTGACCCAGGTAGCGCAGGTACTGCGCCCACAGGGGGCGGTCCAGCCCCAGAGAGCGCAGCAGCTCCGCCCGCTGCGAGGGCGTGAGGAACCCCACATCCTCGCCGGCCAGGAAGACCAAAGGGCTGCCCGGCATCATCCGGGGCAACAGGAAGTTCACGGTGATGGCGCACAGCAAGACCACAGCGTACTGGACGCCCCTGCCGGCCAGAAACCGCACCATCACAAGAACTCCCGCCTACTCGCCGGAGATCGCCGGAGACCCGGCCCCCC
>JAVHLZ010000030.1 GCA_031081675.1 Armatimonadota bacterium | reverse complement strand
ATCGCCGAGGTGGCCGCCATGTTCAACTTCACCAACCGCCTGGCCAACGCCCTGGGGTGGGTGCCCAACCCGCAGTATGACCGCCTGGGTCGCTAGGGTCCCACGGGTGCGGCGCGTTCGTCGGGGATCCAATCCCCGCGTCCGTGTCCCGGGACCGTCACGGGGCGCGCGGCGGCGAGCCGGGCAGGGCGGGGGTCCTGCGGCAGAGAAAGTCGCACCGGGAGGCGCGCGCCCCACCGGGCCTTCCGCCCCCGGGCCGAGGTGCCGGTCATGACCACACCGCGCGGCGTGGTGAACCCCAAGCTCAAGGATCCCCTGGTGGACAGGTTCTTCGAGGCCGTGCTGTCCCTGCGCACGCCCGAGGAGTGCTACCGCTTCTTCGAGGACGTGTGCACGGTGGCCGAGATCAAGGCCATGGCCCAGCGGCTGGAGATCGCCCGGCTGCTGTACCAGGGCCATACCTACGAGGACGTGGCCCGCCGCACCGGGGCCAGCAGCGCCACCATCAGCCGGGTGCGGCGCTTTCTGGAGTACGGAGCCGACGGCTACCGGCTGGTCTTCGAGCGCCTGGGCGTGCGCCTCCGCCGGGCCCCGTCCGCCTCCCGCCCTAAGGGTTGACACCGTTCTGCCCGCGTGGTATCGTAGGCCGCAGTTTCCGACGCTAGTGATTTATCTAGCTAAAGAATAGAACTACCGGAGGGATGTCCGTGCGGGTGCGCGATGCGCGGTCCACCCGGTGGCAGCGGGTGCCCGACGGCTACCGCGATCTGCCGCCGCCCGACGCCGCCCGGCGGGCCGAACTGGCCGGGCGGCTGCGGCGGTTGTGCGAAGGGTGGGGCTACCGGGAGGTGAGCACGCCGGCCCTGGAGTTCCTGGACACCTTCCAGCACGGAGCCGGGCCGGGCATCCAGGACCAGATCATCAAGATCGTGGACGGAGCGGAGTTGCTGGCGCTGCGGCCGGAGATGACCGTGCCCATCGCGCGACTGGCCGCCACCCGCCTGCTCCCCGAGCGGGGACTGCCGCTGCGCCTGTCCTACGTGGCGCCGGTCTATCGCGTCCAGGAACCCGGGCGGGGGCGGATGCGGGAGTTCACCCAGGCCGGCGTGGAGCTGCTGGGCCTCCCCGGCGCCGACGGCGACGCCGAGGTCATCGCCCTCGCGGTGGCCTGCCTGCGGGAGGTGGGGCTATCGGATGCGGTCGTACACGTCGGCCACCTGGGCTTTCTGGCCGAGGCGCTGGGCGGCCTGGCGCCGGCGCAGCAGGACGAGGTGCGGGCGCGCCTGTACCGGCGGGACTACGTGGCGGTGGCCGAAGTCGCCGGGGGAGCGGCGGCCCGCCTGCTGCACGCGCTTCCGGACCTGCACGGGGCGGACGCCCTGAGGCGGGCCCGCCCCCTGGCCGCGTCCCCCGCGGCGCGGGCGGCGCTGGATGAGCTGGCCGAGATCCTGGACCTGCTGCAGGCCTATGGCGCCGCCGACGCGGTGGAGGTGGACCTGGGAATCGTCCGGGACTTCAGCTACTACACGGGGGTGGTGTTTGAGGCCCTGGGGCGCGGCACCCCCGTCCCCGTCCTGGGCGGCGGCCGGTACGACGGCCTGCTGGCCCGCTTCGGGGCAGACTGTCCGGCCAGCGGGTTCGCCCTGGGTCTGGAGGTGGCCATGTCGCTGCTGCCGCCTTCCCCGCCGGCGCGCTGCGACGTCCTGGTCCTGGCCGACCGGGCGACCCGGCAGAGGGCTGCGGCGCTGGCGGCCGGGTTGCGCCGGGCCGGTCTGCAGGTGGTGGTGGCGCCGGCGATGTCCGAGCCGCAGGCCCGGGCCCTGGCGGCCCGCGAGGGGGCGGCGATGCTGGCCTGGTGGGAAGGCGAGGACCTGTGGGTGGAAGACGTGGCCACAGGGCGGCAGGACCGCAGCACCGCCCGGTGGTTGACCGGCGCGGCGCGCGCCCGCGCCGGGGAGGTGGGGACGCCGTGGGGACACTGACTCTGGCCGTCCCCACGGGGCGCCTGTTCGACGACACGCTGGCCTTCCTGCGGCGCCTGGCGCTGGTCCGCGATCTGCCCGACGAGCGCAGCCTGCTGGTGGACGCCGCCGAGGGGCTGCATCTGCTGATCAGCAAACCTCTGGACGTGCCCACCTTTGTCGAGCAGGGGGCGGCCGACGCCGGCATCGTGGGCAAGGACGTGCTGCTGGAGCAGGCCCGGGACGTGTACGAACTGGTGGACCTGGGGTTCGGCGCCTGCCGGGGCGTGGTGGCCCTTCCGGTGGGTGCCCGCGCCGCGCTGTGGCAGCCGGGGCGGATGTTGCGCATCGCCACCAAGTACCCCCGCATCGCCGCCCGGTACTTCGAAGACCAGGGTCGTCCGGTGGAGATCATCCGCCTGCACGGCTCGGTGGAACTGGCCCCCCGGGTGGGGCTGGCCGACGGGATCGTGGACGTGGTCATGACCGGCCGAACCCTGCGGGACAACTTCCTGGAGGAGGTGGCCGAAGTCTTCCGGTCCTCGGCGCGCCTGGTAGTGAATCGGGTGAGCCTGCGCACCCGGGAGGGCCTGTTGCGCCCGCTCCTGCAGACGCTGCAGGCGGGGGTGGGCCGGTGAGCGCGGTGCGGCCGTCTCCGCAGGCGCGTCCCGAGCTGACGGCCCTGGGGGCGTACCGGCTGGCCGGGGGCGAGTCTGCCCCGGTCAAGCTCAACCAGAACGAGTGCCCTCAGGACTGGCCGGAGGACCTCAAGGCGGAGGTGGCCCGCCGGTTGCTCCGGCGCCCGTGGAACCGCTACCCGCCGCTGGACGGCCGGGCCCTGCGGGAGGCTCTGGCGGGGGCCTGCGGGGTGGATGCGGAGATGGTGGCGGTGGCCAGCGGGTCCAACGAGGCGCTGCTGGCCCTGGTGCAGGCCTTTGCCTGCGGCCGCCGCGTGGCGCTGGTCCGGCCGGGGTACTCGCTGTCGGTCTCGCTGGCCGTGGCGGGCGGGGCGGAGGTGCGGCCGGTCCTGCTCCGGGAGGACTTCAGCCTGGACCTGCCGGCGATGGTGGAGGCGGTCAGCGACCCCGATGTCGCCCTGGTGTACCTGGCCTCTCCCAACAACCCCACGGGAGCCGGATGTCCCCGGGACGACGTCCTCACCGTGGTCGAGGCGGCCCGGGGGGTGGTCGTGCTGGACGAGGCGTACGCCGAGTTCGACGGGCAGACGCTGCTGCCGGCGGTGCGGGAATACCCGCACCTGGCCGTGCTGCGGACCTTCTCCAAAGCCTTCGCCCTGGCCGGCGCCCGGGTGGGATACGTGGTGGCCCATCCGGACGTCATCGCCTCGGTACGGGCCGCGTTGCCACCGTACAACCTCAATCTGTTCGCCCAGGAAGCCGCCCTGGCGGTTCTGGCCCGACCGGAACTGGTGGCCGCCCGGGTGGATCAGGTGATCCGCGAGCGCGAGAGGGTCTACCAGGCCCTGCAGCGCGTGGATGGGGTGCGGCCGTATCCGTCCCGGGCGAACTTCATTCTGTTCCGCACCCCGCTGGACGCCGGGGTCCTGCTGGGGCGCCTGCTGGCCCGGGGCATCCTGGTGCGCGATGTCTCCGGCCAGCCGCTGCTGGACCGGTGCCTGCGGGTGACCATCGGCGCCCCGGAGGAGAACGACCGCTTTCTGGACGCCCTGGCGCAGAGCGTGGCCCCATGAGCCGGGTCGGCCGCATCTCCCGCCAGACCACCGAGACCGACGTCCAGGTCGCGCTGGACCTGGACGGGTCCGGGGAGGTCTCCGTGGACACCGGCGTGCCGTTCTTCGACCACATGCTGGCCCAGCTGGCCGCCCACGGCCGCCTGGATCTGCAGGTCCGGGCGCGGGGCGATCTGGCCGTGGACCCCCACCACACCGTCGAGGATGTGGGGCTGGCCCTGGGGCAGGCCCTGCGCCAGGCCGTGGGCGAGGGGCGGGGGATCGCGCGCTTTGGCTCGGTGCACGCGCCCATGGACGACGCGCTGGTCCTGGCCGCGGTGGACATCAGCGGCCGCCCCTACCTGCACTACGGCCTGGAGGTGGGGCCGGCGGTCCTGGGGACGTTTCCGGCCGACCTGGCGGAGGAGTTCTTCCGCGCCCTGGCCTCCTCCGGCGCCCTCACCCTGCACCTGGTGCAGGTGCACGGACGCAGCGCCCACCACGTCGTCGAGGCGGCCTTCAAGGGGACCGGCATCGCCCTGCACCTGGCCACCCGCATCAGGGGAGGAGGCGTGCCGTCCACCAAGGGGGTGCTGGGACCATGATCCGGGCGGCCCTGGTGGACTACGGGGCCGGCAACCTGCGCAGTCTGGGCCGTGCGCTGGAGGCGGCGGGGGCGCAGGTGGCCGTCCTGTCGGCCCCCGCGGGCGGAGCGTGGGATGTGGTGGTCCTGCCCGGCGTGGGCCACTTCGGCGCGGCGGTGGAGAGGCTGCGGCAGGCGGACCTGTGGGACTGGGTGCTGGACCGCTCGCGCGCCGGCGTGCCGCTGCTGGGCGTCTGCCTGGGGATGCAGCTGCTGTTTGAGGCCAGCGAGGAAAGCCCCGGCGTGCGCGGGCTGGGGCTGCTGGAGGGGGCCGTGCGCCGCCTGCCCGGGACGGTGAAGGTCCCCCACATGGGCTGGAACGTCCTGCGCCCGGCGCGGTCCGGCGACCTCCTGCGGGGGCTGGCCGGCCCCGTCCACGTCTACTACGCTCACTCCTACGTCGCCGAGCCGGCGGCGGACGGTGACGTGGTGGCCGTGACCGACTACGGGCGGGAGTTCGCTGCCGCGGTGCGGCGGGGGGCGGTCCTGGGCGTGCAGTTCCACCCCGAAAAGAGCGGGCGGGCGGGAATCCACATTCTCCGCAACGCCCTGCACATGCTGGCCGGGGCCGGACGGGCGGGCGGGCCGTGATCGTCATCCCGGCAGTGGACCTGCGGGGCGGCCGCGCCGTGCGCCTGGTCCAGGGCAATCCGGGCCGGGCGAGGGACTACGGCGATCCGGTGGAGTGGGCGCGGCGGTGGGTGGACGCGGGCGCGCGGTGGCTGCACGTGGTGGACCTGGACGGGGCGCTGGCCGGCCGGCCGGCGCACCGGGACCTGGTGGCGCGGCTGTGTGGACTGGGCGTGGCCGTGCAGGTCGGCGGAGGAGTGCGGACGGTGGAGGACATCGCCGCTGCCCTGGCAGCCGGCGCGTCGCGGGTCGTGGTGGGGACGGCGGCCACCCGGCTGGGGGAGGCGCTGGGGCGGTTTGGTCCGGCGGTGGCGGTGGCCCTGGACGCGCGGCGGCGGCGGGTGGCCCTCTCGGGGTGGACCGAGCAGACGCCGCTGGACGTGGTCGACGCCGCCCGGCGCCTGCGGGAGCAGGGCGCGGTGCGGTTCGTCTACACGGACATCGGCCGGGACGGTACGCTCTCCGGTCCCAACCTCGAGGTGCTGGCCGAGCTGGTGACGTGCGCCGGCGTCCCGGTGGTCGCCGCCGGAGGCATTGCCACGGAGGAGGACCTGGAGGCCGTGGAGAGGGCGGGGGCGGAGGCGGCGATCGTCGGCCGGGCGCTGTACGACGGCCGCCTGGACCTGCGGCGGCTGACGCAGCGTTGGGGGGCGGGAGTGTGCTGACCCGCCGCATCATCCCCTGCCTGGACACCGCCGGCGGGCGGGTGGTCAAGGGCGTGCGCTTTGTGGACCTGGTGGATGCCGGCGACCCCGCGGAGCTGGCCGCGGCCTACGATGGGGAAGGCGCCGACGAGATCGTCCTGCTGGACATCGCCGCCTCCGTCGAGGGCCGCGGCACCCTGCTGGAGGTGGTGCGCCGCACGGCCGAAACGGTCTTCATCCCGCTCACGGTGGGCGGGGGGGTGCGCACGGCCGACGACGCCCGGGCGTTGCTGCTGGCGGGAGCGGACAAGGTGGCCGTCAACACCGCCGCCGTGGCCCGCCCGGACCTGATCGCGGAGCTGGCGGATCGCTTCGGCAGCCAGTGCGTGGTGGCCGCCATCGATGCCCGCCGCGCCGCGGACGGCCGGTGGGAGGTGTGCACCCACGGCGGCCGCCGGCCCGCCGGCCTCGACGCGGTGGCGTGGGCGGCCCGGGCGGCCGCGCTCGGAGCGGGGGAAATCCTGCTCACCAGCATCGACCGGGACGGCACCCGGGACGGCTACGATCTGGCGCTGACCCGGGCGGTGAGCGAGGCGGTGTCGGTGCCGGTGATCGCCAGCGGCGGCGCTGGCGGCGCCGAGCACATCTACCAGGTGCTGACCGAAGGGGGGGCGGATGCCGCCCTCGCGGCCGGCATCTTCCACCGGGGCCAGGCGCGCATCGCCCACGTGAAGGAGTACCTGCGCCGGCGGGGGATTCCGGTCCGCACGCCTGGCGGGGAGCGAAACGGTGACGCATGGACGCGGTGAGGTTCGGACCCGACGGAGTGGTCACGGTCGTGGTCCAGGACGCGCGCACCGGCGAGGTGCTGATGGTGGCGTCGGCGGATCGGGAGGCGCTGGAGCGCACCGCGCGCACCGGCCAGGCGTGGTACTGGAGCCGGTCCCGGGGCCGCCTCTGGCGCAAGGGCGAGACCTCCGGCCACATCCAGCGGGTCCGGGAGATCCGGGTGGACTGCGACGGCGACGCCGTGCTGTTCGTGGTGGACCAGACCGGGCCGGCCTGCCACACCGGCCGGCGGACCTGCTTTCACCGCGCCCTGGGAGGGGAGGACCTGACCGCCCCGGCCCGGCCCGACGTCCTGGACGAGGTCTTCGCGGTGGTCCAGGAGCGGGCCGCGTCGCTGCCGGAGGGATCGTACACCGCCGCGCTCCTGCGCGGGGGGATGCCGGCAGTGGCGGCCAAGGTGCGCGAGGAGGCCGACGAGCTCGCGCGGGCGGGCGGGCAGGAGGATGCCGGGCGGGTGGCCGAAGAAGCCGCCGACCTGTTCTACCACGCCCTGGTCCTGCTCGCCGCCCGGGGGGTGTCCCTGGACGACGTGCGGGCGGTCCTGGCCCGCCGACGCCATGCCCGTTAGGCTGGTCATCTTCGACTGCGACCGAACCCTGTGGGACCATCCCAACGTGACGGCGCTGCGCCTGCCCGTCCGGCGGGTGGACGACCTCACGGTGGAAGACGCCGACGGCGTGCGGGTCCGGCTGCGCCCCGGCGCGCGGGAAGTCCTGGAGGGTCTGCGCGCGCGGGGGATCCTGGTCTCGGTGGCCAGCTGGAACCGGCCGGAGCCGGTGCAGGCCATCTTCGAGGCGCTGGAGCTGAGCCACTACTTCACCCGCCCCAAGGTCGAGCATCACCCCTACAAGGAGCAGACCATCGGCCGGCTGCTGGACGAGCTGGCCGCCGACGGTCTGGCCCTGCGACCTGAGGAGGTCCTGTTCGTGGACGACCGCATGATGCACCTGGACCGGGTCCGCCGCGCCCTGGGGCCGGTGCGCACGGCGCTGGCCGGGGTGGAGGTGACCGACCTGCGGGACGTGCTGGGATACCTGGACTGACGGAGGAAAAGCGGACAGGCGGCACAAAAATCACCCGATATCGCATGCGGTGCGCACAGTCGGGGGAAGGCGAGGGGTAAGAGTGTGATGCGACCACCGGTCAGCGCAGCCGGGATCTTTCCTCCCTCTTCCTTCTGCCCTCTTCCCTGAAGGAGGCTTCCGTGGACGATCCCCACCTGCTCATCCCCGGCCCCACGCCTCTGCCGGATCCGGTGCGCCAGGCGATGGCCCGCCCCATGATCAACCACCGGGGCGAGGAGTTCGGGCGCATGCTGGCCGACGTCCTGGAGGGGCTGCGCCGGATCTACCAGACCTCGGGGACGGTCCTGCCGTTCACCGCGTCGGGCACCGGCGGCCTGGAGGCGGCCGTGGCCAACGTGCTGTCGCCCGGGGACCGGGTGCTGGCGCTGGTGGGCGGCGCGTTCGGCGAGCGGTTTGCCGCCGTGGCCCGGGGGTTCGGGGCGGACGTCCTCCCCCTGGAGGTGGAGTGGGGACGCGCGGTGGAGCCCGATGACGTGCGCCGGGCGCTGCGGGTCCACCCGTCGGTGCGGGCCGTGCTGGTCACCCACAACGAGACCTCCACCGGCATCACCCACCCCCTGGCGGAGATCGCCCGGGAGGTGCGCGACGGCAGCGACGCCCTCCTGCTGGTGGACGCCGTCAGTTCTCTGGGAGCGGTGGACCTGCGGACCGACGCGTGGGGTCTGGACGTGGTGGTGGCCGGGTCCCAGAAGGCCCTCATGGGGCCGCCCGGCGCGGTGTTCCTCAGCGTCAGCGAGCGCGCGTGGGAGGCGTCGCGCGCCGCCCGCATGCCCCGGTGGTACTTCTCCTGGGAGCGGGCGCGGGCAGAGATCTCCCCGGGCAGGGCGCTGACGCCCTTTACGCCTCCCCTGCCGGTGATCTACGCCCTGGCCGTTTCCGTGCCGATGATTCTCGCCGAGGGACTGCCGTCCCGCTTCGCCCGCCACCGGCGGCTGGGTCAGGCCACCCGGGACGGGGTGGCGGCGCTGGGGCTGGGCCTGCTGGCCGATCCCCGGTACGCCTCGGACACCGTCACCGCCGTGCGGGTGCCCGAGGGCATGGACGGGCGCCAGCTGATCCGCCGCCTGCGGGAGCGGGGCGTGGTGGTGGCGGGAGGCCAGGGCCCCCTGGAGGGCCGGATCATCCGCATCGGGCACATGGGGGCCGTGCAGGACGCCGACATCGCCGCCGCTCTGCGGGCCCTGGAGCAGGCTCTCCCCGCTCTGGGCCATCCGGTGCGGCCGGGGGCGGTGGCCGCCGCGGGGCTGGAGGGACTGTGAAGGTCCTGGTGGCCGACGGCCTGGCCCCCGACGGCGTGCGGCGCCTGGCGGAGCGCGCCGAGGTGGTGGTGCGCGAGGGGCTGGCCGAGGACCAGCTGGTCCGCGCGCTGGCCGACGTGGACGCCCTCATCGTCCGCAGCCGCACCCGGGTGACCGCCCGGGCGCTGGCGCGGGCCCCGCGTCTGCGAGTGGTGGCCCGGGCGGGAGTGGGCACCGACAACATCGATGTGGACGCCGCCACGCGCCTGGGCATCCTGGTCCTGAACACCCCCGAAAGCAGCACCATCAGCACCGCCGAGCACACGATGGCCATGATGCTGGCCCTGGCCCGCCACCTGCCCGCCGCCCACCTGGCCGCCTCCCGGGGTGACTGGCGGCGGGAGCCGTTCACCGGCGTCGAGCTGTACGGCAAGACATTGGGCATCGTCGGGCTGGGCAAGATCGGGTCCGAGGTGGCCCGCCGGGCGGCGGCGTTCGGCATGCGGGTGGTGGCCGCGGATCCCTACGTGGCCGCGGAGCGGGCGGCGCAGGTGGGCGCCGAGGTGCTGGCGCTGGACGAGGTGCTGGCCCGCAGCGACGTGCTCAGCCTCCACGCGCCGCTGACCCCCGCCACGCACCACCTGCTGGGCCGCTCCCAGTTCGCCCGCATGAAGCGCGGGGCGCTGCTGGTCAACTGCGCCCGCGGGGGGCTGGTGGACGAGGATGCCCTGCTGGCCGCGCTGGAGGAGGGCGTGGTGGCCGGAGCGGCGCTGGATGTGATGGAACGCGAGCCTCCCCACGACAGCCCTCTGCTGCGCCACCCCCGGGTGATCCTGACGCCCCACCTGGGCGCGTCCACCGAGGAGGCCCAGCGGCGGGTGGCCGTGGAGGTGGCGGACCAGGTGCTGGCCGCCCTGGAGGGTCGGCCCGTCCGGGGGGCGGTGAATGCGCCGGCCCTGCGCGACGAGACCTGGCAGCGCCTGCGGCCGTTCGTGGACCTGGCCCGGATGATGGGCGCCGTCGCCTGCCAGCTGGCCGAGGGGCAGGTGCGGGAGGTGGAGCTGGCCTACGCGGGCGACCTGGCCTCCCACGACGGCGCTCCTCTGCGGGCGGGATTCCTGGCCGGGCTGCTGGAGCCGGTGCTGGACCAGCCGGTCAACCTGATCAACGCGTCGGTGGTGGCCCGCGAGCGCGGCATCGCCCTGGCCGAGGTACGACGGGAGGATGGCGAGGACTCCGCCAGCGCGCTGCGGGTGCGCGTGGAGACATCCGGCGCAGCGGTGGTGATCGCCGGGACCGTGGTGGGCGGGCGCGAGCCCCGGATCACCTGCCTGGACGGCTACCGGATGGACCTGGCGCCGTCGCCGATCATGCTGTTGGTGTGGAACGAGGACCGGCCGGGGATGATCGGCCGGGTGGGCACCCTGCTGGGAGGCGCCGACGTGAACATCGCCTCGATGCACGTGGGCCGCGACCACCCCCGGGGGCGGGCCCTGATGGTGCTGGGGTTGGACGACCCGGTGCCACCGGAGGTGGCCGAGGAACTGGGCCGGCTGCCAGGCATCCTCAAGGTGCGCGTGGTGCAGCTGCAGGAGCACCGCCCGCTGCCTGGCGCCGATCCGCCGCCGAGCTGACGCCCGCAGTCCCCCGGCGTCCTCTCCGGGCGGCTACGGCCAGCGCTCGGGAAGGTCGGCGGGGGCCTCGGGGAGCTCGACCGGCGGCTCTCCCGGCAGACCTGGGCGCAGCGGGACGATCCGGCAGAACCGTCCCGCGAAGAACACCAGCGGCATCCCGTCGCGGTACCAGAGGTCTTCCACCCGACCCAGAAACAGGGTGTGGTCACCCCCGGGGTGGGTCGCCTCCAGCGCGCACACCAGGTGGGCCAGCGCGCCGTCCAGCAGCGGCACGGCGCGCCTCCACACAAAGGCGGTGGCCAGGTCCGCCTGCGGGCGGCCGGCGAAGTGCCAGGCATGGGCCTCCTGATGGTCCGCCAGCACGCTCACCCCGAAGTGGGTGGCCGCGAGCAGGTGGCCGTGCATGCGGGCGCGCCGCGACACCGCCACCAGGACCAGTGGAGGATTCAGGGAGACGGAGCTGAAGGCGTTGGCCGTCATGCCGTGAACGCCGGCCGGCGTGGAGGCGGTCACCACCGTCACCCCGGTGGCAAACCGGCCCAGGGCGGTGCGGAATGCGCGGGGGTCGATACCGGCTTCGTCCATGGATAGGGCCTCCGCCGGCCATTGTACGCGAAAGGAAGAGGGAAGAGGGAGGAAGGAAGAAGGCAACGGGAGGGAGGAGGATTCGCGGTGTCCACGACGCGTCTGCTGGTGCTGGTCGGCATGCTGTCGGCGGTGGCGTTCGTGCTCATGGCGACCGTCCAGGTGCCCGTGCTCCCCTCAGCGCCGTACCTGCGGTACGACCCCAGTGATGTGATCGCGCTGCTGGTGGCCCTGGAAGCGGGGCCGGCGCCGGGGATGGCAGTGGTGGCCTTGAAAGATCTGCTGTATCTGCTCTTCCGCGCCCGCTCGCCCTTCGGCCCGGCGGCCAACTTCATCGCCGTGGCCACATTTGTGGGCGTGGCCGGGTGGGTGTACGGTCGCGGTGGCCGCCGCACCGCGGGGTGGGCGGCGGCGGCCTGCGCGGCGGGGGCTCTCGCCCGGGTCCTGGTGATGATCCCCGCCAACTTCGCCATCCTGTACCTGCAGTTCGGCATGCCGCCGTCGCGGGTGGCGGCGCTGCTGGGGCCCGTCATCGTGCCGTTCAACGTCCTGGCGAGTGGCATCAACACCGTCCTGACCGTGGTCGTCTGGCTGGCCCTGCGCCGCCGGGGGCTGGCGGTGCCGCGCCCGGGCAACCCGTGACAGCCCGTGTCCTCCTGGGCCGTTGAGGTCACCGGCCTCACCAAGGTGTTCGACGGAACCGTGGCCGTCGACAACATCTCCTTTCGGGTGGCGCGGGGAGAGCTGCTGGGCTTTCTGGGGCCCAACGGCGCCGGCAAGACCACCACCATCGCCATGCTGCTGGGCCTGATCGAGCCCACCGCCGGCAGCGTGCGGATCCTGGGTCTGCCCATGCCGGCCCGGCGGGAGGCGATCCTCGGCCGGGTGAACTTCTCGTCGCCCTACGTGGCCCTGCCCTACGACCTCACGGTGCGGGAGAACCTCACGGTGTTCGCCCACCTGTACGGCGTCCCCGAACCCGGTGGGAGGATCCGCCGCCTGGCCGAGGCGTTTGGCGTGGCCCACCTGCTGGGCCGGCGCACCGGGGCGCTGTCGTCGGGGGAGACGGCCCGGGTGAACCTGGTGAAGGCGTTCCTCAACGACCCCGAGGTGCTGTTCCTGGACGAGCCCACCGCCGCCCTGGACCCGGAGGCCGCCGACGCGGTGCGGGCGCTGCTGGTGCGCCTGCAGCGGGAGCGGGGGATGACGGTCTTCTATACCTCCCACAACATGCGGGAGGTGGAGCGGCTCAGCACCCGCATCATCTTCCTCCACCGGGGGCGCATCCTGGCCGAGGGACCGGCGGCCGAGGTGGTGCGCCGGTATGGCAAGGCGGACCTGGAGGAGTTCTTCGTGGCCCTGGCCCGCTCGGCCCGGGGGGAAGAGGAGGAATGAACGCGCGGCGGGTGTGGGCGCTGACCCTGCGGCAGCTGTACCTGATGCGCCGCAGCTTCGCCCGCATCACCGACCTCTTCTACTGGCCTCTGCTGGACCTGTTCTTCTTCGGGTTTCTGTCCTTGTACCTGGGGCGCCAGGGGCGGGTGCCGCTGCTGGTGGGCCTGCTGCTGGGCGCGCTGATCCTGTGGGACATCTTCTTCCGGGTGCAGCAGGCCATCTCGGTGTCGTTTCTCACCGAGCTGTGGACGCGGAACCTGGTGAACCTGTTTGTCACCCCGCTGACGGTGGGCGAGTTCCTGGTGGCCATGATGGTGTGGGGAATCATCAAGATCTCCATCACCGTCACCCTGATGGCGACCGTCGCGTTTGCACTGTACCACTTCAACATCTTCACCCTGGGGCTCAGCCTGGTGCCGCTGGTGGCGGCGCTGATCCTGTTCGCCTGGGCGGTGGGCACCGCCATCACCGCCCTGATCCTGCGCTACGGGCAGAGCGCCGAGAGCCTGGCCTGGAGCCTGGCGTTTCTGTTCCAGCCGTTCGGGGCGGTGTTCTTCCCGCTGACGGTGTACCCGGAGTGGCTGCGGCGGGTGCTGGTGGCGCTGCCGCTGCCCCACGTGTTCGAGGCGATGCGGGAGGTGCTCGCCGGTGCGCCGCTGCCCGCGTCCCGGGCGGGGTGGGCGTTCGGGCTGGACGCGGCGTACCTGGCGGTGGCGTTCGGGTTCTTCGGATACATGTTCACCCTGGCCCGGCGCAAGGGACTGCTGCTCAAGCTGCAGGAATAGCCCTCGGCCGGCGCCTCTGTGGCATGGAATTTGCTCCGGTTTTCCCTGTGTGACGACCTGGGAGCAGTCCTCGAGCCCCGGGCCGCCCGTCGCCGGCCGCTCCCCCCGCCGGCTGGCCGCGCTGGCCGCCAGCAGCCTGGCCGTTCTGGGCCTGGCCTGGGGGTCGTACCGCGTCCTGCTGGACGGCGCCCGGGCCGGCGCGTTCAACCCTCCGGGGCGGGCTCCTGTGGCCGGAGTGCTGGAGGCCTCCCCCGCGGTCAGGCGCGCGCTGGTGCCCC
Source organism: Armatimonadota bacterium (assembly GCA_031081675.1). Classification (NCBI taxonomy): domain Bacteria; kingdom Bacillati; phylum Armatimonadota; species Armatimonadota bacterium. The sequence goes on along the minus strand of JAVHLZ010000030.1, from coordinate 8,673 downwards.
CCGCGCCGAGGCCAGCGGCCTCCGCTCCCGCGCGGAAGCCGGCGGCGGTCTCCACGACCGCCCGGAAACCGGCGGCGGTTGCCCGGCCGTCCTACGTGGTCAGTGTCGCGCGGTTCACCAGCCGGTCCCTGGCCGAAGCCCACGCCCGTCGCGTGCGGGCCAAGGGGTACCTGGCGACGGTGGTTCAGGACGGGGCGGCCTTCCGGGTGGTCACGCGGCCGTACCCCAGCGAGGATGCCGCGCGGAGGGCCGCGCGGGTGCTGACCGAAATCGGGTTCTCCGCCAGCGTTCTGGCCGTCCGCCAGCCGCTGTCCGCTCCCCGGGACGAGAACAGCCAGACCGGAGCCTCCAGCTGACATCTTCCCGGCAAGCCCTCCGGGAGGAGGCGATTCGCGTCGCGGCCTCTCCAAAAAATGAGCGGGGGCGCGCGGCCTGCCGCAGGAGGACGCGGTAAAGGGCGCGGGGAATTTCTCTCCCTGCCGTCTGTGTTCCGGGTAAGTCGCGACGGGGGATCGCGATGCGGGTGCCTGTGAACGGCAGACGCGATCATCGCGGTTTTCCGCGTCAGCGGGCACACCACCGAGGGTTCACGCGGGCTGCTTCCACGCCTGTCTGCCGGCATTCCCGCCTTTCGGGCCTGAGGGGGGTGCGGGTGTCCCGCCCCCCGCGGGGGGAGATCGCCGCCCGCGCGGCCACGCCATCCCGAGCGGACGCGCTGTTCAGGAGGGGGGAGGATGAGACGGGTGCCTGTTCTCGGACTGGCGCTGATTCCCGTCCTGGCAGCCGGTGCGCTGCAGAGCGGGGTGCTGTTTGAATCCGCCGGCGAGGTGCGGGAGCCCGGGGGCCGGATCTTCCAGGCGGCGCTGCTGCCGGGGGGCCGGGTCGTGTACTACCGGGAACGGACGCGGCCGCCCACCGACGAGGAACGCGCGCGGCGAGCCGAGTGGTTTGACGCCGAATGGGAGAAGTTCCGCCGGCGCGCCGAGAGCGAAGGCCTGCCGGAGATCGAGCGCAGAAGCGAGGAGATTGCCCGCAAGCTCGAGGAGGAGCTCGCCGGCCGGCCCCCGCTCGTCCGGTCGATGCAGCCGTTCTTTTCCTCGGCGGCGCGGGGCATCCCTGTGCTGCTGCGCCTGGCGCTGACGCTGGCCCTGCCCCTGGCCCGCCAGCACTTCATCAACCAGCCGGTGGTCGTGGAGGCGGGACTCCGGGTGTGGAGTCCGGACCGCGCGGAGGTGGAGGTCGCGTCGGTGGACGTCGCCCGCCTGTACGGCGAGGAGTCCTGGATGCGGGCTCCCATTGACGCCCTGAACCTCCGGGTGTCTCCCGACGGGCGGTTCGTGGCCCTGGAGACCGCCGAGGAAGCGTTCGCGCTGTTCGAGCTGACAGGCGGGGCCCTGGTGCACTTTGCGCAGGTGCGCGGTCAGTCTCCCCTGGGCTGGTCGCGCGACGGTCGGCGCCTGTACGCGACCCGGCGCGCCGGAGGGGGAGCCGCGGTGGTGGTCTACGAGGCCGCGAGCCTGCAGGACACGGCGCGCTGTCGCGCGGATTTCGACCGCCTCCTGCTGGGTGGAGCAACCTCCCGGGCCATCATCCGGGGCGTGGCGGCGGGGGACGACCGCCTGGCCATCGCCCTGTTCTCGGACCTGGGCGTGTGCCGCCTGGCCGATGGATCGCTGAGCCTGCCGGACCCTCCCGCCCTGCGGCGGATCGGGCCTCCGCGCGGCGTGGCCTTCAGCCGGGACGGCGCCGCGCTGTACGTGGCCAGCGCGCGGGGTTTTGCCGTCCTGGACCCCCGCACGTTCGCCGTCCGGGACCAGTACGTGCGGCCGGCGGGAGCCGAGGTGGACTTCCAGAGTCTCGCCGACGTCTCCCCGGACGGGCGGTACGCGGCCGTCCTCTACGGGCGGGAGCGTCCGGAGGGCTGGGCCACGCTCGTCATCTGGGAGATCGCCGAGAGGCGCGTGGTGCAGAGGATCGGGACGGAGCCGGGGCGGATGCTGAATACCATCTCGGCCGGATTCCGGTTCACCTATCCGCCCGCGCTGCTGACCGATGACTGGCGCTACCTTCTGACGGTCCGGCAGGACGGAAGCCTGGAGCTCTTCCGGCGGGTGCGGTGAGGGAGGTGACCGGAGGATGGACCGCACATCCCGCGGCGCGCGCGCGCTGCTCGCATGCCTGGTGGCCTCGCTGCTGGCGTGGCCCCCTTTCGGGGCCGCCCAGGCTGCCTACCACCGCGTCGCGCCGAAGATCGTCGTCCCCTTCGACCCTCAGGCGGTCGCGGTCTTGCACCGAAGCGAAAGCCTGTTTGTGGTGGAGATCCCCCACCGGGGATATGCGTTCACTCCCCGGATCGCCGCATTTGGCGACCGGATCGTCTTCGTCCCCGGGGAAAGCACGCTGGCGTTCACCTCGGTGTCTCTGGACGGGGTGAAGATGCTGAGAATCCCGCAGGACACTCCGGGGGCGCCTCCCGAGGTCAGGCGCCTGGCCGGGACCCTGGTCTCCTTCGACCGGTCGGTGCGGGTGATCGCCTTCGTGTGCGAGGTGGCGCCCGGCGACCTGAAGCTCGCCGAGATGGAGATCTGTGCGATGCGCGGCGACGGCACGGGTCTGCGGCGTCTGACCCGGCCGCTGCGGGCGGATGAGAGCCAGTTTCATCATGCGAATGCCCCCGCCGTGAGCGAGGATGGGCGGGTGGTGGTGTACCGTCGGCAGGGCGCCGGGTACCTGGGTGCCGTCGGCACCGACGGGACCGGCCTGCGGGTGCTGGTGTCTCAGGCCGACGGCCTGACGCCCGTGGCGCTGGCGCGCCGCGCGGTCTTCTACCTGCGAGGAGGGCAGGTGTGGCGGGCCGCCCTGGACGGATCGGGCGCACGGCAGCTGACCCGAGAGCGCGGGGAGATCCGGGCGCTGGCGGTCGATCTGGACGGCCGCCGGGTGGCCTACGTGACCCGGGAGAGCGGTCGCGCCGCGGGGATTGCGGTCGTGGACGGAAACACCGGCGCCGTTCTCCACACGATCGAGGGCGTCACCCCTCCGGGCCGGGAGTGGGGCCCGGACCAGTCCCTGAGGGTGAGCGGGGACGGCCGGCGCCTGCTGTTTGCGGGTCAGTACGGCGGCAGGCGCGGCGTCTACGTGGTGGATCTGGCGACCCGGAAGGTCGTCGAGGTGAGCGCGGGTGTCAAGGCGGGGACGGGCGCCGACCTGAACGAGACGGGGGAGATCGTGGTCATGACCAGGGATGAGGATCGCCCCCTGGCCCTGGCGTTTCTCCCCGACGAGACCCCGCCCTTTTTGTGGATCGACGAGCCGCGCCCGGGGTCCCGGGCGAGCGGCGAGTCGGTGAGGGTGGTCATCCGGTATCGCGATCGGGCCGTGGTCAGCGGGGTGGATCCGGCCTCGCTGGCGGTGCGGGTGAACGGCCGCGACGTCTCGGCCCGGCTGGAGACGGGTCCCGAGCGGGCCAGCGGGCAGGTGGGCCGCGAACTCCTGAAGGAGGGGGAGAACGTGCTGGAAGCGCGCGTGCGGGACCGCGCGGGAAACGAGACCCGTCAGACGGTGCGGTTCCAGTTTGTCCCTCTGCTGGTGGAGTTCTCTCTGGCGGGAGGCATCGCCGGGATGACGCAACGCCTGCGGGTGTTCCCGGACGGGCTGGCCCGCGTGGACAGCGACCGGGCAGCGTACTGCGCGCGCCTGGAACCGGAACGCCTCGAGCGCCTGCGGAGGGCGCTGGACCAGGCCGGCTTTCCCGGCCTCCTGCCCGAGTACCGTCCGGCGCGCCCCGTGATGGACGGCTACACCTACAGGGTGACCTACCAGGGCCGTACGGTCACAACCCAGGACCCCGTTGACGACGCCGCCCCGGCAGCCCTCCGCCCGGTCATCCGGGAGCTCGCGGCGATCGTGCGGCAGGTGGCGGAACAGAAACGCGCGTGCCCGTAGAACCTCCGGAGGGGGACCATGGGAAGGCACCTGCGATGTGTCTGGTTGCTGGCGGTCGCCCTGATCGCCGTGGCCGGCGACAGCGCCTTCGCCGACGTCGCCCTCGAGTACCGCTGGTCGCCGGGGGGCGGCGTGAGCCGGGCATCGGTGTCGCTCACACCGGGACGGTTGAGGGTGGACATCCAGGCCGGGGCCCGGTCCATCAGCCTCCTGTTCGACGGCGCCGCGCGGAGGCTGTGGGTGGTGGACCACGCCCGCCGGTCCTATGTGGAGGTCGGAGACGACGACCTGCGGCAGATCCGGCAGGTCCGGGAGCGGATGGAGGCCCAGCTCTCCCAGCTGCCCCCGGGAGCCCGGGAGCAGATGGAGCGCATGATGACGCCGCCCGGATTCAGCAGGGTGGAAACGGCCCCGCGGGATCTCTGCGAGGCGCCGAGGGTCGTCGGCACGGAGACGGTCCAGGGGGTGCCGGCGAGGATCGTGGAGGGGTGCCGATCCCTGGCGGGCGCCCGGTGGGTCTCCTGCCGGTTCTGGGTGGCCGAGGGGCGGGCGGTCGGCCTGGGTCCGGAGGAGTTCCGGGTGATGGCCGGATTTGCGGACTTCTTCTTGGACCTCGTCAGGACCGTGGGGCTTCCCGCCGCGCTGGAAGGGGGTGATCTCCTCGTCCATCCCCGGCCCGAGCGGTTCGGCGAGCTGGGAGTCGACTTTCCGGTGGTGGTGAAGGCCGCCAGGATCGAGGATGGGCGACAGACGGCCACCATGATCCTGGATCGGTTTTCCCGGGACCCCCTGCCCGACGCGGTGTTCACCGTTCCGCAGGGATACGAGAGGATCACACTCTCCCTGCCGCGGTGAGGCCGGGGCGCCGGAGCCCGCCGCGCATGCGGGGAGGGCCGGGGCCTGACGCGCGGATGCGTCGCCTCGGCCCTTACCGGATCCGACGCACGATCCACAGGCCGGTGTTCATGTCGCTGGCGTACACCAGCCCCGTGGCCGGGTCCACCACCACGCCCCACACCTGGGTGGTGTTGGTCAGGACGAACCGCTGGCTGGGCTTGACGGGATTCTGGCCCGCCGGCGGCACGAAATAGGCGACTTCCGTCGGCGAGCGCGGGGTGCTGACGTCCACCACCCGCACACCGTCGGTGTACCAGGAGATGTAGAGGTCCGTGCCCACCAGGAAGGGGTTGTGGATGGTGTAGTCCCCGGCCGCCTGGTCGTCGGTCCCCCGCGAGTTGGGGGTCCGGTACTCGCCGATCTGCACCGGCTGCGCGGGCTGGCTGTAGTCGTAGATCCTCAGGTACCCGAATCCCTTCTCGATTCCCGGCCCGGACGTCTTGCAGAAGTCCTCGTCGGCCGCAAACAGCAGGCGGCGGCGGTCGTCGTAGGCGGACGAGTGTCCGTCCCCGTCGGCGGTGGGCGGGGGAGATGCCTCCCGCCGTGCCGTGAGAATGGCACTAAAGTTCGCCGGGACGGGCGGGGGCTCCCTGCAGGACCTCTCTCCCGCCCGCGTCAGCGCAGCGGCGCCCCGGCATCGATCCAGCGCCGCAGCAGGTCGCGCTCGTCGTCGGTGATCCCGGTGATGTTGCCGGGAGGCATGGTCCGCTGCTCGACCGCCCGCGCCCGGATCCGGGCCGCCAGGGAACGGATCTGGCCGGGGGTATCCATCCGCACGTGGCCCGGAGGGGCCGCGACCCCGGGCATGGTCGGTGTGTCCGAGTGACACACCGCGCACCGGCGGACGATGACCGCGCGTACGTCGGCCAGGGCGGGCACCTCCGCCGGCTGGGGCGGCGCGGCCCGCCGTGACAGGACCGGAGCCGCCGTCAGATAGACGACCCCCACCAGCGCCGCCGCCGTCACCGCCGCCGTCGCCCTCCCGGAGCGCCATCCCACCAGCATCAGGTGCCGGGCGCCCGCCCCCGCGACCACGAACAGTAGCAGGACCAGCCAGGGCGGGCGGGCGGCATACACCGCCGGGAAGTGCTGGCTGAGCATGGTGAAGATCACGGGGAAGGTGATGTAAGTGTTGTGGGTGGATCGGGTCTTGGCGTGAACGCCCAGGGCGTAGTCCACCGGACGGCCCGCCCGCGCCGCCTGCAGCATCCGCCACTGGGGGGGCAGGATGTGCACCCAGACGTTGGCCGCCATGATGGTGCCCAGCGTCGCCCCCACCTGCAGGTACGCCGCCCGGGCGCTGAGCAGGCTCGTGGCCGCGTAGATCAGCCCGGCCAGCGCGGCTCCGGACAGGGCCAGCGCCACCGCGGGCCGATGCCGTAGGCCGCTGCGCCACAACAGGTCGTAGGCCAGCCACCCTCCGGCCAGCATCCCCAGGCCGAACGCCACCGCCCGGCGGGGGGTCAGCGCCGCCACGGCCGGGTCGACCATCATGACGTCGGCGCTCATATAGTAGACCACGATCAGCAGCAGGAAGCCCGAGATCCAGGTGGTGGTCGCTTCCAGCCAGAACCACCGCAGCCGGGGAGGAACCTGGCCGGGGACGAGCAGGCGCTTTTCCAGATGGTAGTAGCCGCCTCCGTGGAGCAGCCAGGTGACCCCGGTTACCTCCCGCCGCCCCTGCGGGTCGGGGGAGAGGTGGCTGTCGATCCACATGAACAGCAGGGAGTCGCCGATCCACATGATGCCGGCGATCACGTGGATCCAGCGCAGCAGCAGGCCCAGCCACTCCAGCGCCAGCTCGGGCATATGCTGCGGCTTTCTCCCCGCCGGCGGACCGCTCCTACTGCAGGGAGGCGGCGGACAGCGCCTCCGCGAACCCTGAGGGGGGCGCGGGATGGAGCCGGATGTCGGTGCGGTGCTAAGAGACCTGGCCGGCCGGGTGGAGGCCCTGGAGCGGCGTCTGGCGGCCGGGGCCGTGGACGCCGCCCTGCGCCAGCGCGGCTGGCAGCCCGGTCCGCACTCGCCGGTCGACCGCCTGCTGCTGCCGAGCCCGCTCTCTTCCGACCGGGTGGATCGGTTCTACGCGGACCTGCACCGGTACCACTTCCGCCGCCTGCTGCAGGAAGCGGTCGAGCGCCGCGCCCTGACCCCGCGGGTGGTGGAGGACCTGACGGCGCGGTGGGGGACGCGGACCGTGTCGGCCACCCTGGCCCGCCTGGAAGGGTACGGGCTGCTGCGCCGTCGCGGCCGGGGCTACGCGCTGGCCGCGCCGCACCCCCGCGCCTTCGGCGACACCCTGGAGTGGTTCGTGGCGCAGGTGTTCGTCCGGGAGTTCGCGGCGCCGGCGGCGTGGGACGTCCGCATCCGGGACATCGGCCGGGGAGGCGACTTCGACGTCCTGGCCGTTCTGGGAGGCGGTCTGGCCTACGTGGAGTGCAAGGCCAGCCCGCCCTACAACGTGGAGGCCGCCAGCCTGGACAGCTTCCTGGGCCGCGTCGAGGCGCTGCGGCCCCAGCTGGCGGTGTTCCTGATCGACACCACCCTGGAGGTGGACCGCAACATCATCGACAACCTGCGGCGGCTGCTGGAGCAGCGGGGGACGCCCCGCCCGGTGGCCCGGGTGGGGCGGGGCCTGTACGAGTGGGCCGGCCGCCCGCCCCTGTACGTGGTGACGGCCCGGCGCAGCCTGGTGGCCAACCTGCGGACCTGCCTGCGGCGGTGGGCGGGAGGCGGTCCGTAGTCCCGAGAGGGCAGAGGTACGGTCGCCGCCCGCACGGGGTCAGGCCGGCGGCCCGGGCCGGGGCGACGGCGTCGTCGGCGCGGCGGGCGGGCGTCGGGGTCGGGCGCGAACACGTTCGCGCCACTCCGGCAGGATCCCGGGAGAGAAGAGGAGGTAAAGTACACACCGGGATGGTCGAGACTCCGTCCCGTGCACCCAAAGAGTGGAGGGAGCGCATTCGGCGCGGGGAGTGGACGAGGCCGACGGCAGGCCTGGCGCCGGGCCATGCGCAGGCCAACCTCGTCATCGTCCCACGGGCCCTGGCCTACGACTTCCTGGTGTTCTGCCAGCGGAATCCGAAGCCGTGTCCCCTGCTGGAGGCGACCGATCCCGGAGATCCGCGCCCCCGCTACACGGCTCAGGGAGCGGACCTCCGCACCGACCTCCCCAAGTACCGGATATACGAGCGTGGGACCCTCACGGCCGAGGTGACCGATCTGAAAAGCTTATGGAGGGATGATCTCGTAGCCTTCCTGCTGGGGTGCAGTTTCACCTTCGAGCACGCCATGCGGCGCGCGGGGATCCCCGTGCGCCACATGGAGGCCGGGGTCAACGTCCCCATGTACGTCACCTCGATCCCCTGCAAGGTCTCTGGCCCCTTCCAGGGGCCCATGGTGGTCAGCATGAGGCCCGTCCCTTCGCATCTCCTGCCCAGGACGGTCCAGGTGACCTCCCGCTATCCCCTCGCCCACGGGGGGCCCGTACACATCGGCGCCCGGAGGCGATCGGCATCCAGGATCTCGGCAGGCCTGACTTCGGCGATCCTGTGGAGGTCCGGGAAGGTGAGGTTCCCGTGTTCTGGGCCTGCGGGGTGACACCGCAGGCTGTGGCCCTGCGTGCCCGGATCGAGCTGCTCATCACCCACGCTCCCGGCCACATGTTCCTCACAGACCTCTTGGACGAAGACCTCGCCCTCGCCTAGACGGGCGGGTTGTCTCATCTAGACTGTGCTGTTTCGCATTAGTGTTGACAGTAAAGGAGGGCCATGTGACGAATCCTTCCCGCTGGAAACCAACCCCTTCCGGGTTGACGGGGAGGACCGCCCATGA
>JAVHLZ010000029.1 GCA_031081675.1 Armatimonadota bacterium | reverse complement strand
TTCACCCTGGCGCCCGGCACCGGCCGCCTGCTGGCGGACCTGGTGGGCGGGCGGGCGCCGCGGGTGTCCGCCGACCCGTTCCGGGTGGACAGGTTCTGAGGGATCCTGAGAGGATGCCCGTCTCCGGCGCGCCTACCTGGGAGGACCGGCCTGAGCCGGCGCGACGGGGCTACTGCGACGGGGCGTTTCCCACGGGTTCGGTCGCCGGGACCCGCGCCGGACGGCTCCGCTGGACCGCCAGCACGGCGGCCAGCAGCACCAGTCCGGCCAGATCGGTGGCTACCCCGGGACGGATGAGCAGCAGCGACGCCGCCAGCAGGGCGGCGCGCTCGGGCAGGGTGGCGGGGCGGATCAGATAACCGATGACCGCGCCCGCCAGGCACAGGGTGCCCAGGCTGCCCGTGGCCAGGGCCAGGACGGTCTCCGGCCACGGGCGCTGTCCCAGCAGGATCGCGGGCCCGTACACGAACATGAACGGCACGATGTAGCCCGCCAGGCCGAACCGCATCGATTCCACCGACGACTCCCACATGGGCGCCCGGGCGATGCTGGCGGCGGCGAAGGAGGCAAACGCCACCGGCGGCGTCACCGCCGAGATGATGGAGAAGTAGAAGATGAACATGTGGGCCGCCAGGGGGAGGGCGCCCATCCGGATCAGGGCGGGGGCCAGGGTGCTGGCGGCGATGGCGTACGCCGCCGTGGTCGGCAGCCCGATGCCCAGGATCAGGGCGGCCACCATGGTGGCCACCAGCCCCAGCAGCAGGTTGCCGCCCGAGAGATTGATGAGCAGCTCGGAGAACTTCCCGCCCAGCCCCGTCAGGGCCAGGATGCCCACGATAACCCCGGCGGAGGCGCAGGAGACGCCGATCTCGATGATGCGCTTGGCCCCCTCCTCCATGGCGGAGACGATCTTGCGCAGGCCCAGCCGCGTGTCGGGGCGGACCAGGGAGAAGAGAAAGGCGGTGGCCAGCGCATACAGGGCGGCGCGGGCGGGCGCCGCACCCACCACCATGATCATGTAGAGCAGCACGATGATGGGCACCAGCAGGTAGCCGTGCTGGACCATCACCTCCCGGAACCGGGGCAGCTCGTGCCGGGACAGCCCCCGCAGGCCCCGGGAGGACGCGTACAGGTCGATCATCCAGTAAGCCGCCACGTAGTACAGCAGCGCCGGGCCCACGGCCGCCACCGCCACCTGGGAGTAGGGGATCGCCAGGATGTCGGCCATCAGGAACGCGGCGGCGCCCATGATGGGCGGGACGATCTGGCCGCCGGTGCTGTTCATGGCCTCGATGCCGGCGGCCACCGGTCCGGTGAAGCCGGTGGCCTTCATCAGCGGGATGTTGATCACCCCGTCCACCATCACGTTGGCGGCTGACGACCCGCTGGCGGTGCCGAACAGGGCGCTGGTGAGGATGGAGACCTTGGCCGGGCCACCCCGGCGGCTGCCGGCCACGCTGAGGGCGGCCTGCACGATGAACTTGCCGATGTTGGAGGCCTCGATGAACGCCCCGAACAGGATGAACAGGTAGACGTCCCGGGCCGACACCTGGACCGGCACGCCATAGATGCCGTTGTCGCTGAACAGGAATGATACCACCGTCCTGAACGAGAACCCCTTGTGGGTCAGCAGGCCCGGCAGATACGGGCCCAGGAAGGGGTAGAGGGCGAACGCCAGCCCCATGATCGGCAGCGACCACCCTGTCGCCCGCCGGGCGGCCTCCGTGGTCACGATCAGGAGCAGGGTGCCGACGATCACATCCCCCCGGGTGGGGAAGACTCCCGCCCGCTGCGTCAGATCCTCGAAGGTCACAAACACGTAAACCAGGACCACCAGGGTCGCCGCGATGAGCAGCCAGTCCAGCACGGTGGGCGTCTGCTGGCCGCGGCGGCCGGGGATGACCAGGAACGCCAGGACCACCACGAAGGTGACGTGGACCGCAAACAGCTTCTGGGGATCAGTGACGATGCCGAACAGCCGCCCCAGCTGGACGATGTGGTAGACAGCCATCGCCACGGCGATGGCCCGCACCAGGGCCCGCAGGCGCGGCGACAGCACGCGCGACGGCACCTCGGGTACCTGGCCGAGGGTCTCGGTATCGACCGGGAGGGCGGATCGGTCCGGGCTCACCACACGACTCCGGGCGGGGGCTACCTCTTCATCTCGGGCGGGATGTGTTCGGGGGCGAGGGTCACCCCCTGCTCCCGGAAGTAGCGGATGGCGCCCGGGTGCATCGGCATCTTGATGTAGAAGATGTTCACCGGCAGCATCTCGTGGGCCGTGGGATGCACCGTGGCCAGGAACTCCCGGTTGGTGAGCATGACCTTGGTCAGTTCGTAGACGAAGTCCTCGGGCATGTCCCGGTGCACGATGGCCGCGTTCCACATCTGCACGGTCTGGATCGCCTCATCCTGCCCGCGGTACACCCCCGGCCGGATGGCCGCCCGGGCCAGGTAGGGGTAGCGGGATGTCAGGACCTCGATCTGCTCCCGGGTGAAGCCGAAGAACCGCATGGGCCGGGTGATGGCCGCCTCCACCCACGCGGGGACCGGGACACCGATGACCCCGAAGGCGGCGTCCACCACGCCGTCCCGGATGGCCGATGCCCCGTCGGCGAACCCCAGGTAGACGATGCGGCGCGGCTTGACGTTGAACAGCTGCAGGACCCGCTCGCCCACGAACTCCGCCGACCCGCCCCGGGGACCCAGGCTCACCACCTTTCCGGACAGGTCCGCCACCGAGCGGATGCCCGAATCGGCGCTGACCATCCAGTGGGCGTAGGAGGTGTACATGGGGAAGATCACGCGGACCGCGTCCATCTTCTTGCCGGCGAACTCGCCGATGCCCTGCAGGGCTTCGTACAGCGGCCCCGTGGTGGTCATCCCCAGCTCGATCTCCTTGGCCTGGACCAGCTGGATGTTCTGGACCGGGCCGCCGGTGACCCGGTTGGTGGCCGCCAGGCCCATCTTCTCGCCGATGACCCGCGCCCACCCGCCGGCCACCACGAAGTAGACACCGCCGATGGACGCCGATCCGATGGTCACCGACCGCGGCCAGCCCGGCCGCGGCTGGGTCTGAGCCGTTCCCACCGCTCCGGCCACCAGCGCGGCGGCCAGCAGCACAGTCAGCACCGTTGCCCGCGATCTCATGAGAGCCATCCCCTCCGGTTGTGTCTTCTCCCGTGTCCGGGGAACTGCGCCAGGGTCCGCATACGGTCAATTCGCGCGGGCCGCGCGGCGGCTCCTGCCGGCGGGCCCGCCCGTGAGCCCGCGGCAGAACGCCGGATGTTAGCGCAGGCAAACTGCGGCCGGGTGTGGCGCCCGTGTGCCGTCAGCCGGCTCGACGGGAAGGCGGCCGTCGCCGGCGGCGCGGACGGGCTGTGGGGGTGCGGACAATCCGCCCGCTGCGCAGACGCGCCCCGTAGGCGGCCAGCCCCCGGGGGGTGATGTAGCCTTCGCGCAGGTCCCACTCCAGCAGGTCCGGCGGGCGGCGGCGCGGGTCGCCGAATCCGCTCCCGCCGGCTGCATCCAGGACCACGACGTCTGTGGGAGAACGCAGTTCCACCAGCTGGGTGAGTCCTTCGGTCCGGGCCAGCACCCGGCCGCGGATCCGGTAGGCAGCGGGTCCCCCGGCCCGCCCGCCCAGCAGGCCCTCCTGGGGCGATCCCAGGCCGTGGGGCAGGACCTGGCACAGTACCGGCAGCCCGTCGTCGTAGAGTTTGCGCAGCACCACCCGCTGGCCCAGGCCGCCGCGGTGCTCACCCGGACCCCCGGAGTCGGGGATGAACTCCTTGCGCTCCACCAGCAGCGGCGTGCGCTGCTCGAACATCTCCACCGGCACGTTGGCCGCGGAGGTGGGGTACAGCAGCGCGGACACCCCGTCGGCGTGCCGGCCGGCCCCCTGGCCTCCGCCGAACATGATGTGGTCGTTGAAGACGCGGCCGCGGGCGTCCCGGCCGTAGGCGGCGCAGAACCCCGGCAGGCCCGTGAACGCCTGGACCCGGTCGGGCAGGACAGGCGCCAGCGCCCGGAAGACCGCCGGCCCGCAGAACCACCCCACCATGGTCCGCTGGTTCACCGACGCCGGATACCGGCAGGCCAGGACGCTGCCCTCCGGGGCGCGCACGCGCAGGGGCCGGAAGCAGCCGGCGTTGCTGGGGATCTCGGGGGTCAGGATGGACTTCAGGGCGTAGGTGGTGTGGGCGGCGGTGTAGGTGGCGGTGCAGTTCACCCCGCCGTAGGGGAGTTCGGGGGGCGCGTCCCAGGTCACGGTGAGCTCGTCCCCCGCCACCACGATCTCGCAGCCCAGCCGCAGGCGCCGGCCCGCCACCTGGAAGGTGACCTCGCTGGTGTAGGTTCCGTCGGGAATGCGGGCGATGGCTTCCCGCATGGCCGCCTCCGCCCGCGCCTGCACCTCCCGGGCCAGCGGCTCCAGGGAGTCCAGCTCATACTCGTCCATGAACTGCAGCAGCCGCCGGGCCCCCACGTGGTTGGCGCTCACCTGGGCCTGGATGTCCCCGAACACCATCTGGGGGTGGCGGACGTTGCGACGGATCACCTGGGCCAGGTCGGCGTTCAGCCGCCCGGCCCGGTACAGCTTCATCGGCGGGATCTGCAGGCCTTCCTCGTACACCTCCCGGGCGCGGCCGGAGTCCTTGGTGCCGCCGATGTCCGAACAGTGGCCGATGGATCCGACCAGGCCCACCAGGCGGCCCCGGCGGAAGACCGGCGTCACCACCGCGATGTCGAACAGGTGGCCGGCGCACACCCAGGGATCGTTGGTCACCAGCACGTCGCCGTCTTCCAGTTCCTCCGGCGGGAACGCCTCGTACAGCGCCCGCACGGCCTGGGGGAGGGTCAGGTTGAACACCGGCATCGAGCGCGGCGAGTGGGCAATGGAGTGGGCGTGTTCGTCCAGCAACTCGCACCCGAAGTCCTGGGCCTCCCCGATGATGGTGGAGAACGCCGTGCGCCAGATGGTGACCCAGCACTCCTCGGTGATGTTGATCAACCGGCTCCACATGATCTCCAGGGCTACCGGATCGAAGGTCCGGACCGTCATCGCGTCGTCTCCCCCACCGTGAGGATCAGATGCCCCTGAGCGTCCACCACCAGGCGGTCTCCCGGCCACAGCAGCGTGGTGGCTTCGGGTTCCTCCACCACCGCCGGCCCCTCCACCGTCGCGCCCCCGGCCAGCGCCGCCCGGTCGTAGACCGCGGCCGGCGCGAATCCGCGCTCGGGAAGGTAGATGGGCCGGCGGCCCCGCAGCGCCGGGCGGCTCCGCCCGCCGCCATCGGCCCCCAGGTCCACCGGGGGCGCCGGAGCGCTCACCCGTACCCGCCAGTTCAGCGCCTGCACCGGGTAGCCGTCCAGAGCCAGGCCGTACAGGCGGGCGTACTCGGCGTCAAAGCGGTCCCGCAGGACACGGGCGGCGTCGGGGCCCAGATGGTCGGGCACGGCGACCTCGATGTCGTGGAACTGGCCCAGGTAGCGCATCTCCACCCGACGCTCGCTGGTCACGGCCGCAGCCTCCCCCCCGGCGGCGATCACCACCTCCGTGCCGGCGGATTCCATCTCGGACAGCATCCGCTCGACCGCATCCCAGTCCAGCTCCTGCAGCTGGCCGGCCAGCGAGCGGCCCAGGTCCACGCCCGGGGGGGCCACCAGCAGGCCCACGGCCGACGCCAGCCCCGACGCCGGGGGGATGATGACCTGCCGCATCCCCAGCAGCCGTGCCACCCGCGCCGCCGCCGCCGGCCCCGCGCCCCCGAAGCCCACCAGGGCACACCGGCGGGGATCCATGCCGCGCTCGATGAGGTACAGACGTGCCGCCTGCGCCATGCTCTCGCAGACCACGGCGAAGATTCCCCAGGCGGCAGCCACCGGGTCCAGCCCCACCTTCTCCCCGACCCGCGCCACCGCCGCGCGGGCGGCCTCCGCGTCCAGCGGCATCGCCCCGCCCAGAAAGGCCTGCGGGTCGTAGTAGCCCAGGACCACGCAGGCGTCGGTGACCGTGGCCTCCTGTCCCCCGCGGCCGTAACAGGCCGGCCCGGGATCCGCGCCGGCGCTGCGGGGGCCGACCCGCAGCAGGCCCATGGCGTCCGCGCCGGCGATGCTGCCCCCGCCCGCGCCGATCTCGATCATGTCCACGACGGCAGTCTTGACCGGGATGCCCGAGCCGGGCTTGAAACGGTGGACCCGCGCCGCCTCCAGCAGGGAGGTCACCGCGGGGCGGCCGTCGCGGACCAGGCACACTTTGGCGGTGGTCCCACCCATGTCGAATGCCACCAGGTCCGACCGCCCCAGCCGCCGGCCCAGGTGGCCGGCCAGCAGGGCCCCGGCGGCCGGCCCGGACTCCAGCAGACGCACGGGGAACCGCCGGGCCAGGTCCGGGGCGGCCAGGGTGCCCGACGACAGCATCAGCAGCAGCCGTCCGGCGAATCCCTCGGCGGCCAGGGCCTCTTCCAGCCGCCGCAGGTAGCGGTCCACCAGCGGCTGCACGTAGGCGTTGCAGACGGTGGTGCTGGTGCGCTCGTACTCGCGAATCTCCGGGCTGACCTCGCTGCTCAGCGACACCGCCAGGTGCGGGAACTCGTCGTGGATCAGGCGGCCGACCTGCTGCTCGTGGGCCGGGTTGCGGTAGGCGTGCAAGAAGCACACCGCCACCGCCTGCACGCCCTGGCGCACCAGGGACCGCAGGACCCGGCGCACCTGGTCGAGATCCACCGGCAACCGCACCTCGCCGTCCCGGGTGATCCGCTCGCGGATGCCCGCGCGCCAGCGGCGGGGCACCAGGGGCTCAGGGTAGCGCAGGAACAGGTCGTAGATGTCGTAGCGCTGCTCCTTGCCCATCTCCAGAATGTCCCGGAACCCCGCCGTGGTCAGCAGCGCGGTGGGCGCCCCGGTGCGCTCCAGCAGCGCGTTGGTGACCAGGGTGGTGGCGTGGATGACGGTGTCCAGCCGGGCCACCGCAATGCCGGCGCGGGCGCACAGCTGCTGCAGGCCGGTCAAGGCTCCTTCGTCCGGCGCCCGGGGGGTAGTCAGGACCTTGTGCCGGTGCAGGCGTCCGGCGGCCTGATCCAGCAGGACCAGGTCGGTGAACGTGCCTCCGATGTCTATCGCCGCGCGGTACCTCACGGCGTTCCTCCTCCTGACGCGGCCGACGGCCCCGGACCGGACCCAGGCGGGCCGCCGGCCGGCGCCGGCAGCCGGTGGGCGGCCAGAGCCAGCCGGGCCGCCGCTCCTGAGCGGGGATCGTAGAGGATGCAGCGCACCTGGTGGTGGGGACCGATCGAAAGCAGTTCGGGGACCACCCGGTCGCACCCCTCGATGCGCGCGTAGCAGCGGGGGTGGAAGCTGCACCCGGGGGGCACCCGGGCGGCGCTGGGAATCTCGCCCCCCAGGACGATCTTCTCCGGGATCAGCGCGCGCTCCTCATCGGAGACCGTGGGGATCGCCGACAACAGCGCCCGGGTGTAGGGGTGGGCGGGGCGGCGGAAGAGGACGTCGGCGGGCGCCACCTCCACGATCCGGCCCAGGTACATGACCGCCACCACATCCGCCACGGCCCGCACCAGGCTCAGGTCGTGGGAGATGAACAGGTAGGTCAGGCCCAGCTCCCGCTGCAGCCGCCTCAGCAGGGCGATGATCTTGGCCTGCACCGAGACGTCCAGGGCGGAGGTGGGCTCGTCGAGGACCACCACCTTGGGGTGCAGGGCCAGGGCGCGCGCGATGGCCACCCGCTGCCGCTGGCCGCCGCTGAGGGCGTGGGGGTAGCGGAACAGGAACTGCCCAGGGGGCAGTTCCACCAGGTCCAGCAGCTCGGCGACCCGCCGCAGCCTCTGCAGGGGCCCGCCCAGCCCGTGGACGACCAGGGGGTCTTCGACGATGTCCTTCACGCGCTTGCGGGGATTCAGCGCGGACGCCGGGTTCTGGAAAACCATCTGCAGGTGGCGGCGTACCTCCCGCAGCTGCGCGTCGCCCAGGTCCGTGATGTCGCGCCCGTCGAACAGGATGCGGCCGGCGGTCGGCGGCAGCAGCCGGACCAGCAGCCGACCCAGGGTGGTCTTGCCCGACCCGGTCTCTCCCACCAGCCCCAGGGTCTGGCCGGCCTCCACCGCGAGGCTGACTCCCTCCACGGCCCGCACGACCCCCACCACACGGCGCAGCAGCCCGGCGGTGAGAGGGAAGTGCTTGGTCAGGTCGCGGGCCTCCAGCAGAGCCATCAGGTGCCCTCCCGCGGGTACAGATGGCAGGCCACCTGCCGGCCCGCCTCCGCCTCCAGGAGGGTGGGGCGCACCCGGTCGCAGATCTCCATGCGGAAGGGGCAGCGGGGGGCGAACCGGCAGGCCGGCGGTGGCGCCGTGTAGTCGGGGATGCGCCCGTCGATCCCCTCGCCGATGCGGCCGTCCAGCCGCGGGACCGCGGCCAGCAAGCCCTGGGAGTAGGGGTGGAGGGGGCGGCGGAACAGATCCGCCGTGGGCGATGTTTCCACGATCTCCCCGGCGTACATGACGCAGATCCGGTCGCTGACCGTGCGCGCCACCCCCAGGTTGTGGGTGATGTACAGCACCGACAGTCCCCGGGTGCGCACCAGGTCGCCCAGTTCCTGCAGGATCTGGTCCTGGATGGAGACGTCCAGGGCGGTGCCCAGCTCGTCGGCGATCAGCAGCCGGGGATCTCCCAGCAGCGCCAGGGCGATCTGCACCCGCTGGCGCATCCCCCCGGACAGTTCCACCGGGTAGCGGTGCCAGATGCCCTCCGGGTCGGGAATGCGCACCACCCGCAGCATCTCCAGGCAGCGGCGGCGCAGGGCGCCGTCGGAGCGGCCCAGCAGCCGCGCGCGAGGGGCTCCCTGCCAGGCGGCCACGTCCAGCATCTGCTCGCCGACGGTGAACACCGGATTCAGCGCCGTTCCGGGATCCTGGAAGACCAGGGCGATCTGCCGTCCGCGGATGGCCTGCAGAGCCCGCTCGGACAGGGACAGCAGGTCGGTGCCCTCCCACAGAATGCGGCCCGACACCCGGGCCGCGGGAGGCAGCAGGCCCAGGATGGCTCTGGCGGTCAGGGACTTGCCGCAGCCGGTCTCGCCCACCAGGGCCACCCGCTCCCCCCGGCCGACGGTCAGGCGGACGCCGTTGAGGACCCGCGCCACCCCCTCGTACAGCCGGAACTGCACCACCAGATCCTCGACCGCCAGCAACGGACGCTGGACGGCGCTGTCCTGAGCCCGCCCGCCCGTCCCCCTCAGCTCCCGGCCCGCCACTGCTCGATCTCCACGTCAAAGACATCCCGCAGCCCGTCGCCCAGCAGGTTGAATCCCAGCACCGTCAGGAAGATGGCCAGTCCCGGGAAGGTGGCCGCCCACCAGGCGCCGGGCAGGTAGTTCCGCCCCTCGGCGATCATCGTCCCCCACTCGGGGGTCGGCGGCTGTGCCCCCAGCCCGAGGAAGCTGAGGCCGGAGGCGGTAAGAATCACAAACCCCATGTCCAGGGTGGCTTTCACGATCACCGGCGACCAGGTGTTGGGCAGGATCTCCCGGAAGGCGATGCGCCATGCCGACGCCCCCACCGCGCGGCTGGCCTCGACGAACTGCTGCTCCCGCAGCGACAGGACCTGCCCGTACACCAGCCGCGTGTACCACGGCCACCAGGCAAACGCGATGGCGACCATGGCGGTGGTGAGGGTGGGGCGCAGGGCGGCGGTCACCGCCAGGGCCAGGGCGATGGGCGGCACGGCCAGGAAGACGTCGGTCACCCGCATGATCACGTCCCCGACCCGCCCGCCAAAATAGCCCGCCACCACGCCCAGGGGCACTCCGACGGCGACCGCAAGGGCCAGGACGGCCACCCCCAGGGCCAGGGAGATGCGCGCGCCAAACAGGATGCGGGACAGGATGTCCCTGCCGGCGTCATCGGTCCCCAGCCAGTTGCGGGCGCTGGGGGGCCGCAGGGCGTGGTCGAAGTCCACGAAGACCCCGGCGTGGCGGGGGTAGGGGGCGAGGACCGGAGCGAAGATCGCCCCCGCGACCACTGCGGCCACGATGCCGGCCCCCACCAGGGACAGCGACGACTGGCGGAAGCGCGCCCACATCTTGCGCCACTCGTCGGCGCGCACCGCGCGCAGGGAGGGAACGGCGGCGGCCTCAGCCATAGCGCACCCGGGGGTCGAAGTATCCGTAGAGGATGTCGGTGAGCAGGTTGACCACGGCGTAGGCGGCTCCGATGACCAGGGTGACGGCGATGACGCCGTTGAAGTCCTTGAAGCGCAGGGCGTCCACCCCGTAAAACGCCAGCCCGGGCCAGGCAAACACCGCCTCCACCAGGAACGCGTTGCCCAGCAGGAAGCCGTAGCTCAGCCCCAGGACGGTCAGGGTGGCCGTGAACGCGTTCTTGAGCATGTACTTGTAGAGGATGAGGTTCGGGGGCAGACCGTAGGAGCGGGCGGCCAGCGCGTAGTCCCGGCGCATCTCCTCGATCATGCCGGCCCGGATCAGACGCATAACCTGGGCCAGGGTACCCACCGACAGGGCCAGGGCCGGCATGGCCAGGTGGCGCAGGGACGTCCAGAAGGCGTCCAGGCGTCCGGCCAGCAGGCTGTCCACCAGGTACAGGCCCGTCACCTGCAGTGGCGGCGCCGGGCCGCGGCCGATGGTGGGCAGCCACCGCAGGTGATAGGCCAGCAGCAGTTGCAGCAGGATGGCCAGCCAGAAGCGCGGCAGTGCCACCCCCACCAGGGCCAGGATCCGGCTGATGTGGTCGGGGGCCTGGTCCTTGCGTACCGCCGCCAGCACCCCCAGGGGGATGCCCACCGCCACCGCCAGCAGCATCGCCACCGTGGTGAGCTCCACCGTGGCCGGCAGCGCCTCCAGGATGTCCCGGGTGACGCTGCGGTGGGTGCGCAGGGAGTAGCCGAAGTCGCCCCGCAGGACGCCGGCCACGTACGAGAGGTACTGGACCGCCAGCGGCCGGTCCAGCCCCAGCTGCCGGCGCAGCTGGGCCACCTGCTCGTCGGTGGCTTCCAGCCCCAGGGCCAATCGCACCGGGTCGCCGGGGATGACCCGGGAGATGACAAAGATGAGCACCGACAGGCCGAGCAGGACCGGCATCAGGTGCAGGGTGCGGCGGAGCAGGTACGCGCGGAAGCTCATGGGCGGCTGGCCGGAGGGGCCCTCGCGACCCCTCCGGCCACTCCGACAGGCCCGATCGGTCTAGCGGGCGATGGTGAAGTCCCAGAAGTTCACGTCAAAGCCCAGCAGCCCTACGTAGCGGTAGCCCTTCACGTAGTCCCGGAAGGCGATGCGGTGCAGCGGGTTGGCCACGTAGATGCTGGGCGCATCCCGCACGATCAGCACCTGGGCTTCCTGGTACATCCGCGTCTGCTGGGCGGAGTCCACCGCCCGGCGGGCCGCCTCCAGGACTCGGGTCACCTCCGGGTTCTCGTACCACGACATGCACCGGAACGTCCCCCAGCAGCTGGGGTGGTACATGCCGTAGGTGTGGCTGTCCACGTGGGGGTACTTGAGGGTGTCAAAGATGGCGGTGATGTGCGGGGTGGTCTCGGCCTTGGTGGCCCGTTCGACCACCCGCGCCCACAGCTCGCCCACGATGTCCAGCCTGATCCCGATCTCCTCCAGGTTGCTCTGCAGCAGCAGGCCGATGAGGCGCTCCATGGGCACCGAGGTGACCCACACGTACTCCAGGGTGAGCTGGCCGGGCCGCACCCCGGCCTCGGCCAGCAGCTGGCGCGCGCGGGCCACGTTGCGGGTGTACACCGGCACCGCCGGGTTCCACCCCGGCGTGCGCACCGGCACCGGCCCCCGGGCCCGGGTGGCGCCCAGGAAGATCTGCTGGATGGCCTTGTCGTAGTCAAAGGCGTAGGAGATGGCCTGGCGGATCTTCACGTTGTCCAGGGGCGGTTTCTTGGTGTTCATCTGCAGGTGGAACAGCTGGACGGTGGGATCTTCCTTGACCACGATGCCGGGCGTGCCCTTCAGTTCCGCGAAGCTGGGCGGCGACAGCCACTGGTTGACCATGTCCGCCTGCCCGGACCGCAGCAGGGTCTTGACGGTGGCCTCCTCCACCACGATCTTGTAGGACACGCGGGTGACCTGCCCGGGCTTCCATCCCCGCCAGTAGTCGGGGAACGCCGCCAGGACCAGCTCGGTGGCCCGGTCCCACCGTTCCATGCGGTAGGGACCCGAGCCCGCGTCCTGGCGCTCCAGCAACGCCGCCCCGTAGTCGCCGAACTCCCCGAACGGCCCCGGGCGCAGGTTGGCCATGATCAGGTCCTTGTCCATGATGAAGAACAGCTCCAGGGCGCCCAGGAACGGGGCGTAGGGTTCTTTGAGGTCAAAACGGACCGTGTAGCGGTCCACGGCCCGGGTGGACCCCGGCTCCAGGACCGGCGCGAACACCCAGTAAAAGCCCTTCTTGATCCGCAGCAGCCGGTCCATGCTCCAGGCCACGTCCTCGGCGGTCAGCTCCCGCCCGCTGTGGAACTTGATGCCCCGGCGCAGGCGGAAGGTGTACCGCCGGCCGTCAGGGGATACGGTCCAGGACTCGGCCACGTGAGGCCGGGGCGCCATGGTCCCCTGCTCCACGTTGGGGTACACCAGCGGGTCGTACATGTTGATGGCCGCGTGCAGGCTGCTCTCGTCCACCGCGCCCTGGGGGTCGATGGAGGTGACGATCTGCTGCTCGATGTAGGTGAAGGTCACCTCCCGGGGCTGGGAGACCCCCGCCACAGGGACGGCGGCGGCCAGGGCCAGGCCCAGCAGGACGATGCCTACAGTCGGGAGAACTCGCGTCCGCACGGTGCTCACCTCCGGGTTAGTGACGCGATTTCGTGCGGCGGCGGGAGAAACCCTGCCGGCGGAGAACTCGCGGAGGCGGAGGCGGCCGATGAGGCGGTGGGTTGTGGGATGCGCGACCCTGCTGGCGGGGGCGCTTCTGGTCGAGTGGGGATTGACCCAGCCGGTCCGCGTGGGCTACGCGCCCACCGAGGCCAACAGCCAGCGCAAGGTCGTGGCGGCCGAACAGGTCCTGATCACCTACACGGCGGCGGTGTCGGGAGTCCCGGCGGTCCTGCTGGACGAGGTGGGTCCCGACGGCTCCCGGCGCACCGTGCTGCGGGTGAGCGAGGGGCCAGGTCCGGCTACCCTGTCCACCCTGGTCACAGGCCCGGGCGGCGGTCTGCACGTGGCGTGGACGGAGTTCACCGGCTCGCTGGGGCGCGTCCACTACCGGCGCCGGGCGGCGGGGGCATGGACGCCTCCGGCCGCCGTCTCCCCCTCCGGGGCCTACGCCGGGTATCCCTCTCTGGACGTTGACTCCACCGGGCGGGTGCACCTGGCGTGGTACGGCATCCGCCAGTCCGCAGGCGGCCGGCCGGTGGCCCACGGCGGGATCTACGAAATCTTCTACACCCAGCTGCGAGGCGGCGCGTGGACGGTTCCCGAGGTCCTCTCCCCCGGCGTGCCCGACAGCCTCAACCCCGCCCTGGCCGTCGACGCCGCCGGACGTGTGCACGTGGTGTGGTTTCAGTCCGACGGGCGGGCCTACCAGGTGGTCTACCGGATGCGCGCGCAGGACGGCGCGTGGACTCCGCCCGGGTACCTGACCGACGGCGAGGCGCCGTCCACCCGGCCCGCCCTCGCGGTCGATGGAGCGGGGACGGTGCACGTGGTGTGGGAGCACCGGGACGGCATCTGGTACCGGTCCGGCCGGTCCGGGCGATGGGATCGGGTGGTCCGGATCGCCCCCAGGGGGCGCCGCCCGGCGGTGGGCGTTGTGGGCGCGTCGGTGTTCGTGGCGTGGTCGGACGGTCAGGCAGTCTGGCTGCGGGTCCGCAGCCGGGGCTGGCGACCTGCGGCGCGGCTGGGGACGGGCGACCACCCCAGCGTCTTTCCGTGGCGGGCGGGACAGGCGTCCCGGCCGTGGGCCGTCTGGACCGTGGGCGCACAGGTGCGGGCGGAGGACCTGTCGGTGCTCGTGGGCCGCCGCTGAAAGGGGGATACCGGTGGAGTTCCGACCGCGGGACGCGTTCCGGTCGCCACGTTTTGCCCAGGTGGCCACGTTCATGCGGCTGCCGCACGTCAGCGATCCCGGCGGGCTGGACGTGGCGCTGCTGGGCATTCCCTATGACGGCGCGGTCTCCTACCGTCCGGGCCCGCGGTTTGCCCCCCGGGACATCCGCCAGCACAGCGTCCTGGTCCGCCCCTACAACCCCGCCCAGGGCGTGAATCCCTTTGCGGTGCTGAGGGTGGCCGACGTGGGCGATGTGGATGTGGACCCGCTGGGTATCGAGCAGACCTTCGCCCGCGTGGAAGACGCAGTGGAGCGGATCCTGTCAGCCGGCGCGGTGCCGGTGTGCATAGGGGGAGATCACTCCCTGTCCCTGCCGATCCTGCGGGCGGTGGCCCGCCGCCACGGCCCGGTGGGGATGGTCCACGTGGATGCCCACCAGGACATGTGGGAGGAGTACTTCGGTCACCGCTACTTCCACGGCACCCCGTTCCGCCGGGCGGCGGAAGAGGGTCTGCTGGACACCCGGCGCGTGGTGCAGGTGGGCATCCGCGGGCCGGTGTACGGAGAGGACGACTTCGCCTTCGCGCGTGCCCACGGTATCCGGTGGGTGACGGCGGTGCAGGTGCAGCGGGAGGGACTGAAACCGGTCCTGGAGCTGATGGAGACCCTGCGGGGCGGTCCCGTGTACCTGTCGTTCGACATCGACGGGGTGGATCCGGCGTTCGCGCCGGGGACCGGCACGCCCGAGCCCGGAGGGCTCTCAAGCCGCGAGGCCCTGGAGGTCGTGCGGGCGCTGGCCGGGCTGGATCTGGTGGGCGCCGACCTGGTGGAGGTGTCCCCGCCCTACGACCACGCCGGCATCACCTCTATCCTGGCCGCGGCGGTCCTGTTCGAGGTGATCTCCGCCCTGGCGGTCACCCGCCAGGGGCGGTCGACAGGAGTCCCCGCCGGCGGGGGGTAATCGGTACATGTATCCCGCACAGACAGAGGTGGTGAAGCCATGAGGCGATGGGCGGCAGTGGTGGGGACCGCGGCGCTGGCGGTGGCACTGCTGGTCCGACCCGGTCCGGCGCCGGCCCAGCAGGCTCTGCGCATCGGCTATCCCGTGTGGGTGGGCTACGGCCCGCTGTTCCTGGCGGACCGCAAGGGCATGCTGGCCGATCTGGGCGTGAATGTGGACTTTGTCCTGATGGAGGATACCAAGACGCGTTACGTGGCGCTGGCCGCCGGCAAGATCGACGGCCTGATGACCACCATCGACACGGTGGTCCTGCGGGTGCGGCCCGACTTCCAGGTGGCGGCGGTGATGGCGTTTGACGACAGCAAGGGCGGCGACGGCATCGTGGCCCGCAGGGAGATCCGCACCGTCCGCGATCTCAAGGGCAAGACGGTGGCGTTCGGCGAAGGCTCGGTGAGCCACTTCTTCCTGGGGTTCCTCCTGCAGCGGAACGGCCTGACGTTCCGGGACATCGTGCCCGTCAACATGACCGCCGGCGACGCCGGGGCGGCATTTGTGGCCGGCAAGGTGGACGCGGCGGTGACCTGGGAGCCCTGGCTGACCCGCGGCAAGCAGGCGCCCCATGGTCACCTGCTGGTGGACAGCAGCGCCACGCCCGGACTGATCGTCGACGTGCTGGTGTTCCGCAAGGATGTGCTGCGGCGGAGAGAGGTGGAGGTGCGCAACGTGGTCCGCGCCTGGCACCGGGCGGTGGAGTACTGGAAGACACACCCCCAGGAGAGCAACCGGATCATGGCCCAGGCGGTGGGCGGCTGGCTGAAGGATCCCCAGGTGTTTGCCGAGACTCTCACGGGCATCCGCTACTACGACTACGAGCTGAACCGGGCCTTCTTCGCCCCGGGCGGGGGCATCTACAAGACCGCCCAGTTCGCCATCGACTTCTGGGCGGCCCAGGGCAAGGTGCAGGTACCGGGGCTGCGGGCCCGGGACATCGTGGACGGGTCGTTCATTGCCCGCTAGGCGATCCCCGACCACCCCCGACGCGGTTCCGCGGCCCACCCGGCCGCGGAACCGCATCCGTTCTGTCCTGAGCGACGCCCTGCGTCCCCACGAGCCGGTGGCCCGGCGCGCCTACCTCGGCGGCGTGCTGCTGTCGGCCGCCACCCTGGCGGCGGCGTGGGCCGTCCTGACCTACGGTGGGGTGGTGCCGCCGCTGTTCTTGCCGTCGCCGTCGGACGTGGTGCGGTCGGCCCTGTCCCTGCTGCGCGAGGGCAGTCTGTGGGTGCACACCCGGGCCAGCCTCCTGGTGATCGTCACCGGGTGGGCGCTGGCCGCGGCGGTGGCGGTGCCCCTGGGCATCCTCATGGGCACCCTCAAGATGGTGGAGGCGGTGGTGGAGCCGCTGGTGGACTTCGTGCGCTACCTGCCGGTGAGCGCCATGATCCCGCTGCTGATCCTGTACATCGGGATCGGCACGGCGGAGAAGGTGGCCGTCATCTTCATCGGGACGTTTTTCCAGCTGGTGCTGCTGGTGGCCGACGTCTCGGCCACCGTCAGCAAGGACCTGCTGGACAGCGCCTACACCCTGGGCGCCGGGCGGCGGACCGTGTTCACCCGGGTCCTGGTGCCGGCCACCCTGCCCGGCGTGATGGACAACCTGCGGATCACCATGGGGTGGGCGTGGACCTACCTGATCGTGGCCGAGCTGGTCTCCGCCGACCGCGGCCTGGGGTACCTGATTCTGGACGCCATGCGGGGATTGAACACCGACCGGATCTTCGTCGGGCTGCTGGTCATCGGCCTGCTGGGGCTGGGGTTTGACATGCTGTTCAAGTGGTTGCACCGGGTGCTGTTGCCGTGGTCGCCGCGGATCTGACCGCCCCCGCCAAGCTTTCCCTGGAGGACCTGCGGATCGTCTTCACCCGCCGCCGGGGAGGACAGGTCACGGCCGTGGAGGATCTCCGGCTGGTGGCGCGGGACCGGGAGTTCGTCTGCCTGGTGGGACCGTCGGGCTGCGGCAAGTCCACGGTCCTGCGGGCGGTGGCCGGCCTGATCAGGCCCACGGCGGGGCGGGTCCTGCTGGACGGGGTGCCGGTGGCCGGCCCCGGCGCCGACCGGGGTATGGTGTTCCAGTCCTACACGCTGTTCCCCTGGCTGACGGTCCAGGGCAACGTGGAGTTCGGCCCCCGGCTGCGGGGGGTGCCGGCGGAGCGGTGCGCGGAGATTGCCCGCCGGTATATCGCCCTGGTGGGGCTGGCGGGGTTCGAGCACGCCTACCCCAAGGAGCTGTCCGGAGGAATGATGCAGCGGGTGGCTCTGGCCCGGGCGCTGGCCAACGAGCCCGAGGTCCTGCTGATGGACGAGCCGTTTGGAGCCCTGGACGCCCAGACCCGGGCGCTGATGCAGGAGCTGCTGCTGCGGGTGTGGGAGCAGACCCGCACCACGGTCCTGTTCGTCACCCACGACATCGAGGAGGCCATCCTGCTGGCCGACCGGGTGTACGTGATGACCGCCCGCCCGGGGCGCATCAAGGTCGAGCTCCCCGTCGATCTGCCCCGACCCCGCACCGTGGAGGTATTCGACTCGCCCGCGTTCCTGCGCCTGCGCCGGGAGGTCCACCAGGCCGTCCGGGAGGAGAGCCTGAAGGCGCTGGCGGCGGCAGATGGGGAGCGAGGCTAGGGCTGCTTCTGGGGCACGCAGCAGATGAACTTCAGCGGCGCGGTCCCGGTGTTGCGGATCTGGTGGCGCTCGTACGGCGGCACCCACATCACCACTCCCGGCCGCACGGGGTGTTCGCCCTCGGGCCCCACCATCACGCCCTCGCCCTCCAGCAGGTACATCTCCTGCTCGTACCAGTGCTCGTGCAGGGGCGTGGCTGCGCCGGGGTCCAGTTCGAAGATGCGCATGGCAAACGTCTGCGCGCCCCGCCGCCGGTCGATGACCCAGCGGACGCGGACTCCCGGCATGTCAGGCGGCTGCTCGGCGGGCACGTCCTCCGGGCGGAAGATCTCCACGGCCGATCCCTCCCCTGCGGGAGTTGGGCGTCCGGGGCCGGAACTCCTGGGTCGTCAGGCGGGCACGCCACCGCACCCGCACCCGGGGGCGAACCGGCAGAACTGGACCATCCACGTGGGGCAGGGGGGCAGCTGGTCAGGCGGCGCGCCGGCCTCCAGCAGTGCCAGCCGTCGGTCGGCCTCGGCACGGATCTGGGGCAGGTCGCGGAACTGCAGGTCGTAGACCATGAACTTGTCGCCCAGCCGCTCGTAGTACACGATCAGCCGCCCCATCTCGGCCTGCAGCAGCGCGCACGCGAACGCCAGGCGGTCCACGTGATGTCCCAGGGCGTGGGGGATCCGGCGGCGTTCCACCATCTCGAACCGGGAGGAGACCCGCAACAACGTGGGGATCCCGTGGTAGGTGTCCACCCGGTCGGCCAGCGACCGCAGGCGGACGGGGACGGTCCGGAAGGCGCCGGGCACGCCGAAGCGCAGTGTGTCGTACAGGGCGTCCCGGAACCCCCGCCGGGCCATGTCCTGCAGGCGGGCCTCCGCGTCGTCGATCGCGTCACCTTCGGCGGGACTGAGGCGGGCGTACGCCGACCGCCGCGGGAAGACCAGATCGGTGAGGCGCAGGCCGGCGGGCGCGGGGGCGGCCCGCACCCGGGCCGTGAGGGCGGATTCCAGGGCGGGATCCGGCTGCAGGGCGACAGATCCCGGCGCGACGACGCGCTCCAGAGGCGGGGCGGCCTCGCAGCCGCAGATGTCGTGGTAGTCACAGCCGCGGCCGAACCACTCGCAGCGCGGGAGGTCTCCGGGGCTGCCCGACTCCAGCGCGCGGGCGAGGGCGTCTCGGCGGCGGCGCATCTCGGCGCGGATCCCGTCCAGGTCGGCGAACTCCACGGCGAACGCGCGCAGCCGCACGGGTTGCGGGGGGCCTCCGCGGCCGTACACGACCAGGCGGCCCCGGGGCACGCCCACCATGGCGCAGTACATCGCCAGCTGGTCGACGTAGGTCGGGCGCGCGGCCTCGGCGCCTTCCGGGACGACCGCGGTGGTCTTGAGCTCCAGCGGCATGTCCTCATAGATGTCGATCTTGCCCACGATGCCCTCGAACTCCACGAACTGCTCGACGAACTCCTCGGTGGAGATTGCTGCCCCGAACTGGCTGTGAAAGCCGGTGCCGGCCAGCAGGCTCTGCCGGCGGTCCGGCGAAGGCTGGATGTCCGGCCGCGTCCACCGGAAGAAGGCCTGGCGGGGGTTCACCAGGTCCGTCACCGAGATCCGCCGGCGGGCGGACGGTCGGCGGAGGGCGGCGGTCAGCTCGTCCTTGACGGTCCGGTTGGCCTCGACGCTGCCCACGAAGGGCGCGGCAAACGCCACGACGGCGATCACGCTCCCGGCGCCGCCGTCAGGACACTCCTCACCGGCGGACGGGCGGCGCCCGCCCCCACGGCGGCGCGGGTCACCTTGGCTTCCAGCCTCCGGGTCCTCTGCACCAGCCGCGGACGCGGGACGTCGGAACAGGCGGCGGCCCGCCGGGCGTAGGCAAGCGCCCGCGCCGGGTCCCGCAGCTCCCACTCCCACAGCATCGCCAGGCGCTCCAGGACCATCCAGCGGGGCAGGAGTCCGACCTGCAGCTCGCGCTCCCACAGGTCCCGCAGGTCGTCCACGTGGCCACGGCGCCGATGGTGCCGCGCCAGAGCCCACACGGCGCGCATCCGCGCCGCCGGGTCGCGTTCGGCCTCCAGCGCCGCCCGGCAGCACTCGGCGGCGGCATCGGATCGCCCGCTGTCCTCCAGCAGCCGGGCCAGCCCGACCCGGTCCACGTCGGCGGGCGCGCGGCGGGGATCGACCAGGATGTCGCCGGCGACGCCGTGGAGGGCCACCAGGGAGAGGATGTCCCAGGCGTTGTGGGCGATCACCGGTTCGAGCAGGGCGTCGTCGCCGGTCTGCAGGTAGCGGACGTACAGCGAGGGGATCATCCACCCCGGCACGTCCACAGGCCGGTCCACCCGGAGGACAGCCTGTTCCAGCAGGGGCAGGCTGTAGCCCCCCAGGCGGCGGTGCCACAGACGGCGGGCCAGGGTCATCAGGTCCAGGTGCGCCGCCGGTGCGGGGGCGGGGCGCAGACGGCACATCAGGTAGCGGGTGCGCAGCAACGGGAGGTCGAACCGGGACCCATTGAAGGTCACCAGGGCGTCGGCGCGGCGCAGCTCATCCTCCACGGCGGCGAGCATGTCCTGTTCGGCGGCCAGGTCCCGCAGGATGAACTGGGTCAGCAGCAGTCCGCGCTCGGTCACCCGGGCCAGGCCCACCAGGAACACGTAGGTGCCCGTACCGCCCGCCAGGCCGGTGGTCTCGGTGTCCAGCCAGGCCACCGAGCTCCCCGGGGGTCCTGCGGCCCGCCCGCGGGCCACGGCCTCTCCCAGGGGCCGCAGTCCGTGCACGCGGTCGGCCGGCCACAGATGGGTGCGCACGTCCACGCCCGCCACGGTCCTCGACCTCACGCGGGATCGCTGGTCCGCCCTCCGGAGGCGGCCGCCGGAGAGGGCGAGAGGGCGCACCGGAGGATGGTCAGGCAGTCGGCCTTGCCCGCCGCGCCGGCTTCCAGGACCGGCCCCACGCAGCTGGGACACCCGTCCGCGCACGGACAGGCGGCGACCAGGTCGGCCGCCGCCTGCAGCAGGTCGTCGTGGAGACGGAACAGGCGCTCGGCCAGTCCCACCCCTCCGGGAGCCCGTTCGTACAGGTAGATGGTCGGCCGGCCGGTGTGGGGCGACCGCACCTCGTAGACACGGCCCAGGTCCCGGGGGTCGCACATCACGAACAGCGGGGCGACGTTGTGCAGGGCGTGGGCCAGGGCGGCCAGGGCCCCCTGCAGGCGCTCGCCCGGGGCGGGGCCGTCCGGCCCGGCGGCGCGCGGCCCCGGCAGGCTCGCCAGGACCTGGGGGCCCAGCGTCCACCAGGCGGCGGTGGTGTGCATGGTGGTGTCCGGCAGGTTGATCGTCCCCCACCCCACGTTCTCGTGGGTGTGGAGGGTGAGCTTCTTGAAGATGGTGGGGCGGAACGTCACCTCCACGTCGCCGTGGGCGCGGGGCAGGGGGCCGGGGGCGGCGCCGTCCTCGGACAGGACGTCGATGCCCACGGCGATCTCGGCATCGGTGTAGTAGTCCACGTTCACCCGGCGCACGTAGGCCTTGCGCTGGTCCCAGTCCAGCCGGTCCACGTGGTACTGCTGGCCCAGGTGGAGGTAGATGGCGTGCTCGTGGACCAGGGAGGGGGCGGAGGGCAGGTCCACCTCCCCCACCACCCGGGGAGATGGATCCGTCGCGTCGATGATCACCACATTCTCGGTGGACGCCGACCGCAGGCTGACGTCCTGGGCCGGAAACCGGTCGGCCACATAGTGCCAGCGCTCGCCGTCGTGGTGGACGATGCCCTGGGATTCCAGATGGCGGAGGATGTCCACCGGCACCGAAGCGCCGAAAGGCTCGTCGGCGGCCAGGGGCAGCTCGAAGGCCGCGCAGCGCAGGTGGGCGGTCAGGATCAGCAGGTTGTCGGGGTGGATGAGGGCGCTCTCGGGCGAGCGGCCGAAGAAGTACTCGGGGTGCGCCATCAGGTACTGGTCCAAGGGGTCGCCGGTGGCCACGAAGACGGCCGCCGACAGGTCGGTGGTGCGGCCGGCGCGGCCCATCTGCTGCCAGGTGGACGCGATGGTCCCCGGATACCCGGCCAGCACGGCCACCTGCAGCTGGCCGATGTCGATGCCCAGCTCCAGGGCGGTGGTGGCGGCCACCGCCCGCACCGTCCCCTCCCGCAGGCCCCGCTCGATGGCCCGGCGCTCGGAGGGCAGATAGCCGGCCCGGTACCCGCGGACCGCCTCCGGGTCGATGCCGGCGCGGGCGGCCGCGTCCTTGAGGTAGGTGGTCAGCAGCTCGGCGGCCAGGCGGCTGCGGGCGAAGACGATGGTGGGGACCCCGTGGCGCAGCAGGTCGGCGGCCAGGTCCCGGACCTCCAGCAGGGTGTCCCGGCGGATGCCCAGCCCGCGGTGGACCAGGGGCGGATTGAGGAAGACGACAACCTTCTCTCCGGCCGGCGCCCCGCTGCGGTCGATGAGGGTGACCGGACGGCCGATCAGGCGCTCCGCGTGCTCGCCCGGATTGCCGATGGTGGCGCTGGCGCCGATGAACTGCGGCGCGCTGCCGTAGAAGCGGCAGATGCGCTGCAGCCGCCGCAGCACGTTGGCCACATGGCTGCCGAACACCCCCCGGTACTGGTGCATCTCGTCCACCACCACGTAGCGGAGGTTCTCGAACAGGCGCAGCCACGTGGTGTGGTGGGGGAGGATGGCGGTGTGCAGCATGTCGGGGTTGGTGACCACGATGTGGCCCGCGGCCCGGATGGCGCGACGCGATGCGGCGGGGGTGTCGCCGTCGTAGGTGAAGGTCCTGATGTCCGCGCCCAGATCGGCCACCAGCCCCTGCAATTCGTCCACCTGGTCCGCCGACAGCGCCTTGGTGGGGAACAGGTACAGGGCCCGGGCAGACGGTTCTTCCAGCAGGCGGGCCAGGACCGGAAGGTTGTAGCACAGGGTCTTGCCGCTGGCGGTGGGGGTGACCACCACCACGTCCTGGCCGGACCGGACAGCCCGGAACGCGTCGGCCTGATGGGAGTACAGGCCGGTGATCCCGCGCCGCCGCAGGGCGGCCGTCAGCACCGGCGGCAGGTCGTCGGGACAGGGGACCATCCGCGCAGGCCGCGGGGGGAGGACCCGCCAGGCGGCAATCCGGGACGCGGTCTGGGGGTCAGCGCGCAGCCGTTCGAGGATCTGAGGCAGGGTCATGGCGTCAGACTCCGGTGGCGTGTTCTCGCGTGTGAGGTGAGCGGATACCTCCAGGCCCCCTCACGCGTGCGAACAGGTGTTCGCCAGACGCGGTGGTCTTTCCTGCCGGCACGGGAAACTGGCCGGCGACGCGGGCGCAGACGCTTCCCATGGGACTGGCGGAGGAGTTCTGTTGGATACGCCAAAACCCTATGCGACAACGCCGACTGCGGAGGTGGGGGACATGCGGAGGTGTGGAACGCTGGTGGCGGCGGCGGTTGCGATGGGGGTCGCCCTGGGTCCGGCCGCGGCCGCGCCCAAGCAGCAGAAGGTGACGGTGACGCTGACCGAGTTCAAGTTCACCCCGGCGACGGTCACCCTGCAGGCAGGGGTTCCGGCCGTGGTCACGCTGGTCAACAAGGGCACCGTGGAGCATGAATTCATGGTGTACGGCCGTCCGGCCCAAGCGGTGGACGACTGGGACGAGTACGCCATGGCCAACACCTACTTCCAGGGGCTCGGCGAGGTGGAGGTGGAATTTGCCAAACAGGGTGCCGTCGCGGGGACCAACCTGTTTGAGGTGGAGGTGCAGCCCAACCGGACGGCCACCGTGGTGTTTACCCCGACCAAAAAGGGGACCTTTGAGATCGGCTGCCACGTGGAAGGACACTACGAGGCGGGCATGAAGGGAACCCTGGTGGTCAAGTAGCGGGGCTCCAGTGGGGGCGCGCCGCCCGACCCTCCGGGCCGGGCGGCGCGCCGCCCTGTTGTCTGCATGAACGGTCCCCCTCCCGTCCTGCTGGCCGGAAATCCGGTCGCCCCCCTGGCCCTGGGCACCTGGCAGTGGGGCGACCGGTTCGTGTGGGGATACGGTCGGGGCTACGCCGACCCGGACCTGCGGGAAGCCTTCCGGGCCAGCATCGCCGCAGGTGTCAGCCTGGTGGACACCGCCGAAGTCTACGGAATGGGCCGCGCCGAGAGGTTGCTCGGGGCCTGCATCCGGGAGACGGGGGCCCAGGTCCTGGTGGCCACCAAGTGCTTTCCCTTTCCCTGGCGCACCGGGCGCTGGGGGCTGCGGCTGGCGCTGGCCCGCAGCCTGCGCCGGCTGGGGATGGCGGCGGTGGACGTGTACATGATGCACTGGCCGTTCGGGCCGGTGGCGATTGAGACGTGGATGGACGCCATGGCCGACGCGGTGGAGGCGGGTCTGGTGCGCGCCGTCGGCGTCTCCAACTACTCTCTGGACCAGGTCCGGCGGGCGCAGGCGGCGCTGGCCCGCCGGGGTCTGCAGCTGGCCTGCGTGCAGGTCAAACTGAACCTGCTGGAACGCGACGTCCTGCGGACGGGCCTGCTGCAGACGTGTCTGCGCGAGGGTATTGCCGTGCTGGCCTACAGCCCGCTGGCGATGGGAGTGCTGACGGGCACGTACTCCGCTCACCGCCCCCCGCCCGGCTGGCGCGGCCGACGCTACGCGCCCCTGCTCCGTCGCGCGCAGCCTGTGCTGGACCTGGTGCGGGAGATCGCCACCTCTCGCGGCGCGAGCATGGCCCAGGTGGCCCTGGCGTGGGTCATCGCCAAAGGAGCGGTAGCGATCGCCGGAGCCAAGACCGGCCGCCAGGCGGCGGACAACGCCGCCGTGCTCCGGTGGACCCTGCGGCCTGAGGAGGTGCGGGCTCTGGACGAGGCCTGGCCGTAGGCGCGAGGGTCACTCTTCTCTGAGCAGAGCGTTGATGAGATTCTGTTTGGAGAAGTGGCCGAAGGTGACCAGCCGGAAGGCCCCCTCCGGACCCAGGAGCATCCGGGAAATCTCCGCGGGCGTGCGCCCCTGCCGGCGCAGATCCCGGGCCTGATCGCGCAGGCGCTCCCAGAAGTCCAGCTTGCGCTGCAGCGCCGCTCTCCCGTCGGCCACCACCTTCCCGCTGGCGCAGAACACGGTGGTCACCCGTAGCTCCAGAACCCGCCGGAGGGACGCGATGGTCTGGTGTGGGTTCTCGTCACGGCGCGCCACCTTGACATACGGGCTCAGGAAAAGGTCTCCGCTGAACAGCCAGCCCCGGCGCTCCTCGAACAGGCAGATGTGGTCGGGACTGTGGCCCGGGGTGTGCACGACCCGCAAGCGCAGCGAGGGGGTGGCCACCTCCTCGGGGACCGGCGCGGCGTCTGCCGGCGGCTGCCGCCCCCAGACGACCCGCTGGTAGACGAACTGGCGGGGCGGGCGGGCCAGCAGCGGCAGGGCCAGGGGGTGAGCCAGCGGACGCAGCCCCCGGCCGGCCAGGACGGGGCTGTTCCCGGCGTGGTCTTCGTGGGCGTGGGAGAGGACGACGGCCCGCACCGGCAGCTCGGCCACCGCCCGGGCGAATTCGCGCGCCACGGCCGGCGGACCGGTGTCCACCAGCAGGCCGTCCGCGTAGTAGGCGGCGACCAGGTACAGCGGTCGGCCCAGGACCAGGCGGCCCATGGTGAACTGGACGACCTCCCCGACGCGCGTGACGCGGACCACGACTCCCTCCACAGGCCGCCTGGGGACAGTCCCCGCTCCCGGCGGGGGACAGTCCCCGTCTCCGCGCGGTGACTGTCCCCCTGATCCCGTGGTGACTGTCCCCGTTTCGGGCAGGCGGAACGGGACCGCGAGCCTCCCGGAGGGCCTTTGGTGTTCTTTCGCGCCCTGGAGCGAAAATCTCCCCTGCGTGGGGACAGTCCCCGGAGGACCGCGGGGACTGTCACCGAACCGGCAGGGGGACAGTCACCGGGCCAGTCCCGGCGGTCAGGACGGGGAGCCGTCGGCCAGCCGCCTCGCCACGCCGGCTGGGGTCGGCGCGCGGGCGTGGCAGCCTTACGCAGAGAGTGTCCGGCGCCGGGAGGCGACGTGCGATGGATCCGCTGGTGGTGCCGTTGGGGCAGGTCCTGGAGCAGGTGCACGACGACATCTACGCGGCCGTGGAGCCCCTGGACGACGACGCGGTCAACTGGGCGCACCCGCACCTGGCCAACACCATCGGGATTCTGCTACGGCACATCGCCGGCTCGGAGCGCTACTGGATCGTCGAGGTGGCCGGCGGCCGGCCGGTCCACCGGGACCGGGCCAGCGAGTTCGTCCGGGAGCGTCTGGTGAAGGCAGACCTGCTGGCCGCTCTCCGGGCGGCCCACGCGGAGGCCCAGCAGGTTCTGCGGGACCTGAGCGCCGCCGACCTGGCCTCAGAGGTCGACATCGAGTTCCGGCGCACGCGCCGGCGGGTCACCCGCGGGTGGGCGATCTTGCAGGCGGTGCAGCACACCGCCTACCACCTGGGCCAGATCCGGCTGTTCGCGAAGATGGCCACCGCCGGCCGGGACGTCTGACCGTCGGTCGGGGCGCGGGTCGCGTCAGGGGTCGGGCGCAAGTGTCGGGCGGGCCGCCCGCGGCCGGCCGGCGGCCGTCGGCTCGGGCAGGAACGTGGCCTGCAGGTAGCGGTTGCTGGGGTTCCACAGGTACCACCCCCACGTCAGGCCGGCATCAGAGGCGGCGTCCATCTGGCGGCGGATCACCGCCGGCGGGTAGGGGGCGCCCAGGTCGAATCCCTGCAGCCACGGGCGGATGCGGGCCAGAGCGGGCCCGGGCGGGTCCTGCGGCGGGTCGGGGATGAGGGCGGCGGCCAGCGCCTGTCGACGGCGTTGGGCGGCCGACAGCGAATAGTGCACCACCTGGTAGGGGTGCGCCGCGGGGTTGGCCAGGCCCAGGAAGCCGCGGGCGTAGTGGGACGGGTAGACCATGGGCGCGACGTAGTCGAAGTAGGGCAGCACGTCTTCGAGAACCTGGCCGACGCCCAGGTCGTCCGGCCGCACGGTGACCAGCCCGAAGACATCCGCTGACAGGACCACGCCGGTCGGGCGCAGGGCGGAGGTGAGGTATCCGAAGAACCGGCGCAGGACCTGCCGGCGCTCCTCGGCCGCCGGGTCGTACACCGGGTACCGCAGGGAGCGCAGGTCCCCGTCGGACGGAAAGCGAATGTAATCAAAGTTCAGCTCGTCCACGCCGGCCCGCGCCGCCGCCCGGCCGATCGCCACCAGGTAGTCCCACACCTCCCGGCTGGCCGGGTCCACCCACCCCAGGCCCTTGCGGTCGCGCCAGATCCGCCCCCGCCCGTCCCGCACCGCCAGGTCCGGCCGCACCCGCACCAGATGCTGGTCCTGGAATGCAGCGATGCGCACCGCCACATACCCGCCTTCGGCGTGGAACAGGCGCACCAGCGCCTCCAGGTCATAGAGGGGGCGCTCGGCGCCCAGGGCCTGGATCAGCGGGCTGCGGGTCGCAAACGCCACCCGGCCGGTGTAGTCTTTGACGTCGATGACGACCCCGTTGAGTTCGGTGGATCGGATCAGGGCCAGCGCCTCCTGCACCCGGCTGGGGGTGGCGGCGCTCCACGCGGTCAGGTAGACCGCGCGCACGTCGTCGGGGGCTTTGGGCGGGACGGGTGCCGCAGGCGGCGGAGGCACGAGGCGTTCGGCGCGGTGGAGTCCGCCATCGGAGCGCAGCGGAGGCGCGCCGTCGGGGACGGCGGGCTGTGGGGAGAAGACCTGCGGGGCCACGATCAGGGCGGCCAGCCCGCAGGCGACCCCGACCCGGGTCAGGACCTCCCGCATCGAGGTTCTCTCCTCCCACACGGCGCTGGACGGTCCGGGCCGCCGGGCGGGGCGGTCCGCGCGCGGTGCGGGTGCCCGGGAGGACCCGGATATCTCAGGCGCGGCGTGGGGACTCCGTCTCCGGTCCGGCCGCATCTGCCGTGCTCCTAGCGGCCTGGCCGGAACGTCAGCAGGATGGAGACCAGCAGGCGCGCTTCCTCGGCCAGCCGGCGCGACGCCGCCGCCGTGGTCCCCGTCACCACGTAGCCGCGGGTGCCGGCGATGGCGGCCAGCTGCATCTGGTACAGTTCCACGCCGTCG
>JAVHLZ010000028.1 GCA_031081675.1 Armatimonadota bacterium | reverse complement strand
AAGGCTGTGGCCACTGAGATGAGGATGAGGTCGGCGTACACCAGCCAGACGTTGATACTCATGAGAGGCGGAATCAGCGCCACCAGCACGCCGCGGACCAGATCGGACGCCACAAGGATCTTCCGCCGGTCCCACCGGTCCACCAGGACCCCGGCCCATGGACCCACCAGCAGGCTGCCGACGAACATGGAGGCCACTGCGAGGGAAACCGAGCCCGCCGAGCCTGTGACCGAGTACACCCAGAGGGACACGGCCACCCAGTGGAACCGGTTGCCGACCTCGGAGACAAGCTGGCCCCACCACAACAGCGCGTAATTGCGGTTGCGCATGAGGCCGATAAACCCGATCGGCCGCTCGCGGTCCGCCCTGGCGACGGCTCCTTCCACAGCCCCTCCCCGGCCCGACCGTCCTACCTCTTGTAAAGTTCCCGGGAACCTGTGCTCTTACACGCCCTCGACGGCTCAGACCTCCTCAGCCGGGGCACAGTTGGCGAAATCAGAAGAGGACTTCCGTCTTGCCGGCGCGGTGGCGCACGATCACCACGTCGCCGCTGCGCTGCAGGCTGTACAACGCCGGGGAAACATCGCCCACCGGGACCGAGGACAGAGCCAGCTCACCGGCGGCGCCTCGGGGGAAGGACCGTCCGCAGCCGGTGCAGAAGTGCCCTCGCTCAGGACGGAGCTGCCCCCGGAGGTGGCTCCAGCGGACGGTGATGTCGCAGAGGACGTAGCGACTCCGACAATACGGACACCGCATATGCCGACCCCTTTCCGTCCGGGCATTCGCCACTGCGCCATCGTTCTCCTGGCCGTCTTCGCCGCCGCCTCTCCCGCAGCTCCCTCGGCCGCGCCCCGCGTTGCCCCGGGAGTGGACGTGCTGCTCGCTTCTTATGGCAACCTGCTGGCGGGCAAGCGCGTCGGCCTCATCACCCACCGCGCCGCCGTCGGCGCCGACGGGTGGCCCACCGCCATGTTGCTGGCCCTGGATCCCCGCATCCGTGTGGTGTCGCTGTTTGCGCCCGAGCACGGCCTGACCGGCACGGTCCCGGCCGGGGTACCGGTGCCGGGAGGCACCCTGGGCGGCGTCCCGGTTTACAGCCTGTACGGAACGTCGCGCCGTCCCACCCCCGAGATGCTGGCCGATCTGGACGCCCTGGTATTTGACTTGCAGGACGTGGGTGCCCGTGCCTACACCTACATCTCCTCCCTGGCCCTCGCCATGCAGGCCGCGGCTGACCGCGGCCTCCTGTTTGTGGTTCTGGACCGCCCCAATCCCCTGGGCGGGGAGCAGATGGACGGTCCCCTCCTGGACCCGCGCTTTGCGTCGTTCATCGGCGTGTATCCCATTCCCGCGGTGCACGGGATGACGGTGGGGGAGCTGGCGCGGCTATTCAACGACGAGTTCCGCATCGGGGCGCGCCTGCTGGTGGTCCCGATGGCCGGCTGGCGGCCGGGGATGCGCTGGGAGGACACGGGGCTGGCGTGGGTCCGGCCCTCGCCGATGATCACGTCCCCCGCGGCGGCGCGCCTGCACGCCGCCACCGGCATGCTGGAAGGGACCAGCCTGCTGGTGGGCGCGGGAGCCGCCGTGCCGTTTGAGACCGTCACGGCGCCGGGGGTGAATCCCGAGCGGCTGGCCGGCCGGCTGAACGCCTCGGGTCTGCCCGGCGTGCGGTTTGTGCCCCACCGCGCCGGCTCAGGCCGCCGCCGCAGCGCCGGCGTGCGGCTGGTGGTCACCGACCCCCGCCGGTTCCTGCCGGCTACCACCGCCGTCTACATCCTGGCCGCCATCCGGGACACGCATCCCGCCGCGCTGCGGTTTGACCGACCAACCTCGGGGCGGTATCGGTTCGACCTGGTGTGGGGCACCGACGTCGTACGCACGGGATTGTTACGGGGCCGCAGCGCCGCGTCGCTCGCCGCAGCCTGGCAGGAGGATCTCCGCCGCTTCGCGCACGTCCGCGGCCGCTACCTGCTGTATCCCCGGGCGGCGGCCGCCGCCCTGTCTCCGCCGCCGCAGGCCGAGGTCGCCGCCGGGATGTCGGCCGCACGCCGGCAGGACCACCGCTGCACGCATCGGGTGGCAGTCTGCGCCGCGCAGGCCGGAGCGGCCGTCGGCCCCTAGCGGCAGACGGGGTCCGATCCCGCTTCAGCTGCGCGTGAAAAATGGATAGCCGGCACCCGTCCGCACGACGGGCCGGGCTGGCTTCATCTGTCCCGAAAATAGTTTTGCGGGAGCAGGCCTGTAAGCCGGGTTCTGTACCCGAGCGTCCGCCCTACGGCGGGCTCGAGGCGGCGACCATCTCTCTGGGACGCCCGTTGCCGGGCGCCTCAAGCAGCCTACCCGGGGATCGGCGGGCCACCTCATCTCCCCCTACGTGGCCTTGCACCGGGCGGGGTTTGCCCAGGTCTCCGGTCACCCGGAGCCTCGTGCGCTCTTACCGCACGATTTCACCCTTACCGGCCCGCGGCTTCCGCGTATGGCGGAAAGTACCGGACCGGCGGTATGTTTCTGTGGCACTTTCCTTGGGGTCGCCCCCACTGGGTATTACCCAGCGCCCTGCCCTGTGGTGCCCGGACTTTCCTCTGGAAGCTTCCGCCGCCTTCCGGCCCCTCCCTAGGAGAGGGCCTCCGGACAGGCCAGCGGACCTTCCAGCGGTCGCCCGGCCTGCTCCCGAAACCCATGGTACTGCAGGGAAGAGGGAAGAAGGAAGAGGGCAGACGGATGAGGGAGGAAGGTTCAGTTCTTCCGGTCGGGGTCGTGATCCTCATCCAGTCGGATGCGGATACGCTCCTCCCGGGGGATCGGCCTGCCCTGGGCGAGCAGTTCCCGAAGGCGGCGGGCGGCCTCCCGGCGGGCCGCCTCCAGCGCCTCTGACCGGGTGCGTCCTGAGCCTTCCACCTCAAGCGCGGGGACCCGGGCGGTGTACCGGTGGCCCTCGCCGCGGACCAGGACGGCGTACTCCACTTCCGCCTCCGGCTTCGCCGCGTCCAGAGCCTGGTTGGCCAGGGCGTCGGCCGCCGCGTTCTGTCCCCGCGGCACCTTGGTGACCGTATAGCGCGTGAAGGACCGCAGCAGGCGCACCGCCTCCAGGTACAGAGGCCCCAGGTCGGGGCTCTTCACCCGGTAGGTTCCCCGCAGCTGGCTGACCAGCAGCTCGCTGTCCGACCGCACGTCCACCGACTCCGCGCCCAGCGCCCGCGCTTCCTCCAAGGCGCGGAGCAGGGCGCGGTACTCGGCCACGTTGTTGGTGGCCTGGCCGATGAACTCGCCGATCTCCCGGACCACCCGCCCCCGGGCGTCTGCCACGACCACGCCGATGGCTGCCGGGCCGGGATTCCCCCGGGACGCCCCATCCACCATCAGGACCAGGTGCTTAGCCGGCGGGGACATACAGGATGCGTCCGCACTCCTCACACGTCAGGAGGACATCGTCCCCCTGCTGAAGCCGCGCCAGGAGGGCCTCGGGCAGCGCCACGTGGCAGGCCCCGCACGCCGCGCCGGACACCGCCGCCACCGCCACGCCATCCTTGCGCTCCCGCAGCCTCTCGTACCGGCGCAGCAGGGCGGGGTCGATCTGCGCCGCCGCCTCCTCCCGCTGCCGCCGCACCTCCAGCAGCTCCGCCTCCAGCGCCTGGAGCTCCCGCCGGGAGGCCGCCAGGCGCGCCTCCAGCTCTGCCTCGGCCGCACGGCGGGCGGCTTCCAGGGCCGCCAGCCTGCGCGCTCCCTCCTCGATCTCCTCCATGAGGGTAAGGATCTCGTCCTCCAGGCGGCGGCGCTGGCGGGTGAGGGCTTCCAGCTCGTCCTGGAGGGCGGCCAGTTCTTTGGGGTTGTGAATCCG
The DNA here is from genome assembly GCA_031081675.1 of Armatimonadota bacterium. Taxonomy (NCBI): domain Bacteria; kingdom Bacillati; phylum Armatimonadota; species Armatimonadota bacterium. Next base: position 25,861 of record JAVHLZ010000028.1, on the reverse strand, counting down.
CCCCCCGTACAGGTCCTGGCTGACCCGGGCGGCCTTGTCGCCGGCAGCCTGCAGCTGGAGCTCGAGGTCCCGCAGGCGCACCCGCCGCCCGTGCAGGTCCGCCCGGGCGGCGTCCTCTTCGGCCCGAACCTTCTCCACGCGAGCGCGCAGCGCCGACCCGTCATCCACCGACGCTCGGGCGGCTTCCAGACGCGCGACAGCCGCGTCGAGCTGCTGCAGCGCGTACAGGCGGGCCACCGACGTCATGGCCTTCGTGTTCGGGTCCGCTCCCGCCGATTCCTGGGTCGGCCCATCTTCCACCGAGTTTCCAAGGAACTATCGTTGACAGACCGCCACGCCCGTGCTACGGTCCACCGTGCAACCGCCTGTCACCAACAGCATATCCTGAAGGGACGCCCCGGGGCTCGCGCGAGCCGGACGGGCGCCTGAGCCGTACCTGATCCGCCCGGGCCGCCGGCCCGGGCGGTGCGCCATATTCCGGACCAATCCTACGGAGGGGGGAGGGTGGGATGAGACAGACCACGCATCGGGTGACCGGCCTGGCGCTGGTGCTGGCGACCGTCGCCCTCATCATCGCCACCGTCGCCGCGCCCGCTGCCCATGCCATCGGCATCGGCTGCTCCAACAGGTGCCTGGAGTCGTTCGGCGTCTTTGACACGACCCTTGCCGTCTACGAGTAGCCCCCCTGCGTACACCCCCCAGAGCGCGTCCCGTGCCGGAGGGACCAGCCGTGGATCAGACCCGTGAGGTGCGTGTGTACGTCGGCCTGGTGGGGGCGGCGGCCGCCGCCCTGCTATCCGGCCTGTTCGCCGGCCTTCCGCCACTTCTGCCCGACGCCGGCCCACTGATCGTCTTTAGCCTGGGCACCGTGTTGGTCCCGGTGGCCGGCTACTGTCCGGTATGCCTCGGGCCCAATGTGGCGGTGAACATGGCCGGCGCGGTCATGTTCGCCATGATCCTGCTGCTGCCGCCGGCCTATGCCACCCTGGGTGCGGCCCTGGGCATCGCCAGCCTGTCGGTCGTGCAGCGCTGGCCGGCGGGAGACGTCGCCTTCAACGCCGGGCAGACCGCCCTCACCGTCGGCGGAACGGCGTGGTTGCTGCAGCGCGCGGGGGTCACGCCCCTGACCGGAGAGCTGGATCTCCTCCAGACCGCCTGGGTGCTGGCCGGCATCGGCTCCTTCTTCACCATCAACAGCCTGGTGGTCACCCGGTGGGCGTCCCTGCTGCACCGGTCGAGCTTTGTGCACCACTGGCGCCAGACGTTCGGGCGGGCGGCGGTGCCCTACGTGAGCACCTTGCTGCTGGGTGCCGTAATCGCCCTCACCTACGTTCACGCCCCGGTGCTGACCGCAGTCCTGGTCCTGCCCCTGGTGGCGGTGTATAGGGCTCTGCAGACCGCCAGCGCCCTGCGCCGGCAGGCCCGGGCGACCATGGAGATGCTGGCCGACACCATAGACCGCCGGGATACCTACACCTTCGCCCACTCCCAGCGGGTGGCGGCCCTGGCCCGCCGGATCGCCCGACGCCTGGGACTCCCGGCGGACGAGCAGGAGGCCATCGCCGAGGCGGCCCGGGTGCACGACCTGGGCAAGGTCGGCATCTCCGACGCCCTGCTCCTGAAGGCGGACCGGCTGAGCAGCGAGGAACTGGAGACCGTCCGCAAGCACACGGTGATCGGCGCCGAGATCGTGGGGAAGTTGCCCGAATACCGCAAGGGCAAAGAGTACATCCTGTTCCACCACGAACGCTACGACGGCACCGGCGTCTTCCGCCTGTACGGCCAGCACATCCCCCTGGGTGCCCGCATCATTGCCGCCGCCGACGCCTTCGACGCCATGACGTCGGACCGCCCCTACCGCCGGGCCCTCTCCGTGGAGGAGGCCCTGGCGGAGATCGCCCGCCAGAAAGGGCGGCAGTTCGACCCGGTGGTGGCCGAAGCCCTCATCGACATCGTCCGCCAGGAGTCCGACGCGGTCTTCGCCGAGGTCCCGGCCACACCAGCAGCGACCACCCAGCCCTCCCCCGCTCCCTCCTGAGCGCGGCCGCGTTGCCTCCGCCATCCCGGCCTGCTAGGCTGAGATACGGAGACAGCTTTCCCCCGCCGGGGTTCGGCGGGGGCGGAACTGCGGCGCCGCGCCCACGGGGATGACGCGGGTTACTCCGTGTAAACCCGTCGGCGCGGCGTCGCCTGCGAAGTCCGCCCCCGCCGGGGCCCCTCGTTCCGAATCAGGATCGGCGCGTTCCGGAAGCGGGCTTGTGCGCCTTGGAAGAGACCGCGGGCTTTCCGGCCGGCTTGGCGGCCGGCTTGACGATCCCCGCGCCGGGCCGGGCGGGGGCGGGCGTGGCCGGCCGCTGGGGCCGGGTCGTCTGCACGAGAGTCGGGCGCGCGGCGGGGCGCAGAGGCGGACGGGGGGCTTCCGCCTTGGGGGGTTCAGGCAGCTTGATCTTCTTGGCCTTGGGCTCCCACCACTTCTGATACTGCTTGCCCAGGCGCTCGAAGTAGTCGAACAGATCCGGCCACGCCAGCTCCCGGCGCATCCCCTGAATGATCGGCTCCATCTTCGCCCAGGGGATCGGATATAGCTCGAAGATCGTCTCCGCGTCGATGGCGCCGCCTTCCACCAGCACTCCCAGGTAGTCGCAGAACACCGCCACCCGCAGGACGTTGTTGAATCGGATGCTGCCGGGAGGGCACTCCAGGATGAACTGTTCGTAGTCCTTGAAGTCGAACTGGAAGATGACGTACTGCATCGCGTCCAGGTTCTGTGGCGCGTCGGCGATCTGCATGATCCTCAGCAGCACGTCGACTTCCTGGGGCTTGAGCTTCTTCACACGTTCACCTCGCTCGGAGTTGCTCGGGCCGGCTCGGGGTATTCGGTAGAGGGATCTCGGCCAGGTACGAAATCCTATTCGTTATTGCAAAATCGGTTCCCTCCGGCCCATTCGTCGCTCTATTCCGCTTACGATAGACCCTAGTTTATGGTAATCGGCGTCTATAGCGCTGCGGGTCAATTCATCAAGGGTGGCACCAAGTCAGGCAAGGCCATGAAGCGAAGGCGAGATCGTGGTGGGCGAGGTAGGAGTCGAACCCACGACCTCCCCGGTGTAAGCGGGGTGCTCTCCCGTTGAGCTACTCGCCCACAGGGATTATACAGGGGGGACGACCACGAGCCGCGGGCGAGTCGGTGTTCCCTGCCCCGGGCCCACCGCGCGGGTCAACGCGCCCGGAGGCGGGAGAACCTCACGCCACCGGTTCGGCCACGGGTTCGCCGCGCACCTCGATCCGCTCCACGGAGGCGCCGAGCGCGGCCAGCTTGTCCTCGATCAGCTCGTAGCCCCGGTCGATGTTGTCCACACCGGAGATTTCGGTGGTCCCCCGGGCCGCCAGGGCCGCGATGATCACCGCCGCACCCCCGCGGATGTCCGCGGCCTCCACCGGCGCCCCCGTCAGGCAGGGAACCCCGGTGATCACCGCGGTGTCCCCCTCCACCCGGATGTCGGCCCCCATGCGGCGCAGCTCGGCCACATAGCCGAAGCGGGATTCGAAGATGGTCTCCCGGATCCGCGACTGGCCTTCGGCCAGGGTCAACAGGGCCGCAAAGGGGGGGTGCAGGTCGGTGGCAAAGCCGGGATAGGGCGCCGTGTCCACCTGGACGCCCCGGTGGGTCGGTCCGGCCTGGACGCGCACGCCGTCGGTCCCGCGCTCCACGACGGCCCCCGCCTCTTCCAGCTTGGCCAGCAGCGCGCTGATGTGCTCGGGGATCATGTGCTCGACCAGCACGTCGCCGCCGGTGGCCGCGGCCGCCAGCAGGTACGTCCCGGCCTCCAGGCGATCGGGGATGACGGCGTAGGAGGCGCCGTGCAGGGCTCGCACCCCCTCGATGGTGATGGTGTGGGTTCCGGCGCCCTTGATCCGCGCCCCCATCAGGTTGAGGAAGACGGCAGTATCCACCACCTCGGGCTCGCGCGCCGCGTTCTCCAGGACCGTGGTTCCCTCGGCCGTGCAGGCGGCCAGCATCAGGTTGATGGTGGTCCCCACGCTGCTGCGGGGGACAAAGAACGCCGTCCCCGCCAACCGCCGGGCGGAGGCTTTCATGTACCCGTGCTCGATGTCCACGGTGGCGCCCAGGGCCGCGAAGCCGCGCAGGTGGAAGTCCACCGGCCGGGAGCCGATGACGCACCCTCCCGGCAGGGGCACCTGGGCGCGCCCCACGCGCCCGAGCAGCAGACCCGCCGTGTAGAACGACGCCCGCATCTGCCGGCACAGGTCGTAGGGCGCGACGTGGCCGTCCAGCCGGCGGGCGTCCACCGTCATCCGCCCGCCCCGCAACTCTACCCGCACGCCCAGGGCTTCCAGGATCGCCCGGAGGGTCTGGACGTCCCGGCAGTGGGGGACGTTCTCCAGCACCGACACGTCCGCGGCCAGACACGCGGCTGTGATCACGGCCAGGGAGCTGTTCTTGCCTCCCGAGATCTTCACCCGCCCCCGCAGCGGGCGGCCCCCCCGAACCACAAGTCGCTCCATGGTCCCCTCCGGTGCCACGTGGGTGATCGCGCCTGGCCGACGGGCGATCACCCGGATCGGGAGGGCTGCAGCCGGTGCTCCACGTAGCACCGCACCAGCTCCTCCAGTAGCTGTAGCCGGTCCACCTGGCGGATGACGGTTCGGGCGTCCCGATGGCTGGTGATGTATGTCGGATCGCCCGACAGCAGGTACCCGACAATCTGGTCCACGGGGTCGTACCCCTTTTCGGTCAGGGCCCGGTAGACGTGGGCCAGGATCTGGCGAATGTCCTGGGCCGACGGGGCCCCCATCTTGAACACGCCGGTGCGTTCGCGCTCGTCCATGGCGTTCCCCCGACGGCGGGGCCTGACACACTGCGCGCTCCACGCCGGCGTAGATACTTCCCCGCCTCCAGGGGAGTTCCTGTGACAGGGTCTACCCCCGTCCGTCCCTGCGCAGACGTTCGCGGCCCGCCGCGCCGTCTACGGCCGGGGCGCCTGGGGGCATGACCGTTCTTGACGGGACGAGGCACTCCGTGCTCGCCTCGGCGGTGCCCTACGCCTGTTGCTCGACGTGAGGGGCCGCTACATCGCGCCGGCGTCGCCGTCATTTTCGCATCTGACCACGCGCCCCGGCGGCCGAGCCTCACCGCGTCCGGCGGGCACGCCGGGCCGGAGGACCGGAACTGCCTCCTCCCGCGCCGGACGCATACGCCAACGCGCGCGAGGTGTCGCCATCCGACCGGAGGAGCCGGAGCGGACGGGTGGGTCTGCGGGCGCGGCCCCGGCGGCAGGGATGACCCTGCTGCACCGGTTTACCCTGGTCAGCCTGACCAGCGCGGTCATCCTCAGCGTCATGTTCGGGGAGCTGGCCGCGCGGATCGCCACCGAGTTTGCCCTGCGCCGCCAGGCCCACGCCTTCGCCGTCTACGTCTCGGAGTTTGCGGCTCCCCGCCTGGTACCCGCCGACTTCTTCCAGCCTCCGCCGGCCGTCCGCGCCCAGTTTGAGTTCACGCTGCGCAGCCTCGTCGGCCGGGCCCACATCCAGCACGTGTCGGTGTGGAACCGCCGCGGCGAGATTCTCTACAGTGATGATCCCCGCCTGGTCGGGACGGTTCAGACCCTTGCGCCGCCGATGGCCGACGCTCTCGGCGGGCAGCTCCGCTGGCAGCTGCTCCCCGCCGACGGCGGCCCGCGCACGGTCGGGCGGATGGAAGTGTTCGTGCCGGTCGTGGTCTCAGGCGACAGCCGTCCGGTGGGCGTGTACCACGTGGTGGCCGACATCCCCGACCTGGAACCGACGCTGGTGCGGCTGAGCCGGACCGTGCGGGCCAGCGTGGTGGGGGGCATCCTCCTGCTGTACCTGGCCACCTTCACGGTGGTCCGGCAGGCGTCCCGCGATCTGGACCGCCAGCAGCGGGCCCTGCGGGCCGCCTTCATCGGCATCGTGCGGTCCCTGGCCAACGCGGTGGATGCCCGGGACATGCCCACCGCCCACCATTCGTCCCGGGTGGCCGAGTACGCCGAGGCCATCGCCCGGGAGATGGGGCTGGACGAGGAGACGGTGGGCGTGGTGCAGGTGGCCGGCCTGCTGCACGACGTGGGGAAGATCGGCATCCGCGACGAGCTGCTGTCCAAGAACGGCGGCCTGACCCCCCAGGAGTGGGAGGTGATGCGCCGCCACCCGGTGCTGGGCTACGAGATCCTGGAGCCCGTCCCGATCTCCGAAGAGATCAAGCTGGCGGTCCGGCACAGCCACGAACGGTGGGACGGGACGGGATACCCGGACGGCCTGGCGGGCCTGCGCATCCCCATCGCGGCCCGGATCATCGCCGTCGCCGATGCCTACGAGGCCCTGGTCACGGACCGGCCGTACCGGCGGGCCCAGAGCCCCCTGCGGGCCGTGGAGGAGATCCGGCGGGAGGCGGGGCGGGGGTTCGATCCCGCTGTTGTGGGGGCGTTCCTGCGGGTCCTGGGACGGCGCGGTGTGCGCGCGCCGGTGCCTCTGCTCCTGCCGAACGGCGGGAGGCAAGGGGTGAACCTGCTCCCTCCGGCAGACGACGGCCAGCGCCCCGGCGAGCCCGCCCGACGGGGCGGGCGCCACCGGCTGCCTGGCGGCAGAAGCCTCCCGACCCGCCGCTCGGGCGAGGGACCCTGAGACGGCGAGGGCGAAACACCGCATCCCGGAGATGCACGAGGGCTCCCGGCCAGGGTGCCAGGAGTGCCGTGGTGGGCCCGCCTGGGCTCGAACCAGGAACCCACGCCTTATGAGGGCGTCGCTCTGCCGTTGAGCTACGGGCCCGCGCCCCGATTATAGCGCCTCGCCGGCGGGTCCGGGCCAGGCCGGCTCCGGCGCGGGAGTCCCGTCGTACAGCACCCTCACCAGGTAGAGGCCTCGCGCCGGCACGCGGGGGCCTCCGCGCCCTCCCGCGGCAGCCATCTCCGCCACCTCCTCCGGGGACAGCGCTCCGCTTCCCACCCGCAGGACCGTCCCGACCACGCGCCGGACCATGTGGTGCAGAAATCGGTCAGCCTCCAGCGTGAAGACGACCAGGGCCCCCACCCGGCGCACCTCCGCGACCCGCAGGTCGCACACCGCGCCGCCCGGCCCGGGCCGGCCAAACGCCCGGAAGTCGCGCCGCCCGCGCAGGGCGGCGAGGGCGGCAGCCATGGCGTGGACGTCCAGGGAGGCGGGAACGAAGTGCGCGTGATTCCGCAGGATGGCCGACGGTTGGGGCCGGTTGAGAACCAGGTACCGGTAGGTCCTGCCGGTGGCGGACCGGCGCGCGTGAAAGCCGGGATCGACCTCGTCGGCGGCCAGGACCCGGATCGCCTCGGGCAGGTGAGCGTTGAGGGCTGCCGGGAAGCGGGGGGCGGGCAGGCGGTGGCGGAGGCGGACGTGGGCTACCTGGCCGAGGGCGTGGACCCCGGCGTCGGTGCGGCCGGCGCCGACCACCGCCACCCTCTCCCCGGTGACCCGGAAGACCGCCCGCTCCAGCTCTCCCTGCACCGTCGGCCGGCCCGGCAGGCGCTGCCAGCCGAAAAACGGGGTCCCATCGTACTCGATCACCAGCCGGAGGGTCCGCAGGTCCACGGCCCCGCTCCGGTTCACGGAATCCGCCGGACCAGCCCCACCCACGTCGGGGCCGGCACCGTGAACAGGACCGCCGCGGCCAGCGTGACCGCCAGGGCCACCCCATCCCGCAGACCCAGGCGCAGCTGCTTCATCCGGGTCCGGCGCTCACCCACCCGGTAGCACCGGGCCTCCATGGCCAGCCCCAACTCCTCGGCGCGGCGGAAGGCGCTGACGAACAGGGGCACCAGCACCGGGACCAGCGCCCGCGCCCTCTGGAGGACGCTGCCCCGGTCGAAGACGGCTCCCCGGGCCATCTGCGCCTTCATGATTTTCTCGGTCTCCTCCAGCAAGGTGGGGATGAAACGCAGGGCGATGGTCATCATCATGGCCAGGGCGTCGGCCGGCACCCCCACGCGGCGGAACGGCCGCAGGAGCCGCTCCATGCCGTCGGTCAGCTCCATGGGCGAGGTGGTGAAGGTCAGCAGGGACGTGACGAGCATCAGGCCGATCAGGCGGCATCCCACGAAGACGGCCCGCACCACCCCTTCCCGGGTGGCCACCAGAGGCCCGATCCGGACCAGGACGGTCCCCTCCGCCCCGCTGAAGAACACGTTGAGGACAATGGTGAGGACCAGCAGCGCCTGCACCGGGCGGAGCCCTCCCAGCAGGTACCCAAAGGGGATCTGCGCCAGGGCCACCACGGCGGCCAGGAACAGGGCCAGCAGCCCGTACCCGGCAAAGTCCCGGACGAGGAAGATGACCACCGTCAGGACGGCCACGGCCCAGATTTTGGTCCGCGGGTCGAGGCGGTGCACCGGCGAGTCCCGCGGCAGGTACTGGCCGATGGCCACGTAGCGGATCAGCTCCATCCCAGGGCCTCCCGGATGGCGGCGTGGGCATCGTCCAGGGTCAGCACGTCCTCGCGCACCCTCAGCCCGCGGTGCCGCAGGCGCTGCATCAGGTCGGTCAGGGTGGGCACGCCCAGGCCGACCTCGGCCAGCAGCGCGGCGTGCCGGAACACCTCGCGCACCGGACCGTCCATCACCACCTTGCCCCGGGACAGGACCACGACCCGGCGCGCCATGCGGGCCACCTCGTCCATGTTGTGGCTGATGAAGATGACGGTCAGACCGTGGTCGACGTGCAGCCGGCGGATCTGCTCCAGGATCTCCTCCTTGCCCAGGGGATCCAGACCGGCGGTGGGCTCGTCGAGGACCAGGACCTGCGGCCCCATGGCCAGAATCCCCGCCATGGCGACCCGCCGCATCTCGCCTCCCGACAGGGAGAACGGCGAGCGGGGGCCCACGCGGTCGGGATCCAGGCCCACCATCTGCAGCGCCTCCCGCACCCGCCGGGTGACCTCATCGTCGGGCAGGCCCAGGTTGCGGGGCCCGAACGCCACATCGGCGGCCACCGTCTCCTCGAACAGCTGGTGCTCGGGGTACTGGAACACCAGCCCCACCTGCCGGCGGACCGCCCGCAGGTCGGCCCGGGGATCTCCCAGATCGACGCCGGCCACCCGCACGGTGCCTTCGGTGGGCCGCAGCAGGGCGTTGAAGTGCTGGATGAGGGTGGACTTGCCGGAGCCGGTGGGCCCGATCAGGGCCACTACCTCGCCGGCATCGATGGACAGGGACACCTCCCGCAGGGCGACCGTCTCCAGAGGCGTGCCCTTCAGGTAGATGTGGGTGAGCCCGCTGCACTCGATCAGAGCCATCGCCGCGCACGCCGGTCAGATTCCAGGCGGGCCAGGGCGTCGGCCAGCTCGTCGGCGTCCAGCACTCCCGGAGGGAGGGGCAGGCCATCCCGCCGCAGGCGGTCGGCCAGCGCCGCCACCGGCGGCAGGACCAGGCGCAGCGCCGCCAGCTCCTCGGCCCGGGCGAACACGTCCGCCGGCGGGCCGTCCATGACCACCCGCCCGTCCGCCAGAACGATCACCCGCCGGCAGCGGGCCGCCTCCTCCATCACGTGGGTGATGTGGATCACGGTCACGCCCTCCTGGTTCAGGCGGGTGATGGTCTGCAGGACCTCCCGTTGCCCCTGGGGGTCCAGCATGGTGGTGGCCTCGTCCAGGACCAGGCACGCGGGGCGCATGGCCAGGACGCCGGCGATGGCCACCCGCTGCTTTTGTCCCCCCGACAGCAGGTGAGGCTGATGGCGGCGGTATTCGGTCATCTCGACGATCCGCAGGGCTTCCTCCACCCGCGCCGCGATCTCGTCGGGAGGCAGGCCGAGGTTCTCGGGCCCGAAGGCCACGTCCTCCTCCACCACCGTGGCCACCAGCTGGTTGTCGGGGTTCTGGAAGACCATCCCCACCCGCCGCCGGATCTCCCACAGGTGGGACCGGTCGCGGGTGTCCAGCCCGTCCACCCACACCTCCCCCTCGGTGGGCAGCAGCAGGGCGTTGAGATGCTTGGCCAGGGTGGACTTGCCGGAGCCGTTCCCGCCGACGATGGCCACCAGCTCTCCGCGCTCGATGGTCAGCGACACGCCGTCCAGCGCCACCACCGGGTGCGGCCCCCTGGGGTGGTAGACGTGGCGCAGGTTGCGAACCTCGATCAGGGGCGGCATCGGCCGACTCCGTCCGGGTGATGGCGTCCAAAAACGAAACGCAGGCCCCGGCTCCGGACCTGCGCCATGTGCCCCCGGCTCCGGGCGGGCGTCAGATCAGCTCGACCACCGCGAGCTCGGCGGCGTCCCCCCGGCGGACCCGCGTGCGCACGATGCGGGTGTAACCCCCCCGACCCGGCTGGTACTTGGGCGCCACCTCCGCAAACAGCCGGCGCAGGACCCGGGGATCGGTCAGGACCCGCCGCGCCTGCCTCCGCGCGTGCAGGTCGCCCCGCAGGGCCAAGCTGATGAGCCGGTCCGCCACCTTCTTGGTCTCCTTGGCCCGGGCCACGGTGGTCTCCACCCTGCCGTGGCGGATCAGCGCGCTCACCAGGTCCCGCAGCAGGGCCCGGCGCTCGCCGGTATCCCGATTCAGCTTGCGCGTGGCAGCCCCCAGCATCGCGTCACCCCCGGCCGTCAGCTGGCCCCATCCTTCTTGCGCAGCGACAACCCCAGGGCCGCCAGCTTCTCCCGGACCTCGTCCAGCGACTTGCGGCCGAAGTTCTTGACGCTGACGATCTCCTCCTCGGTGCGCTGGATGAGGTCGCCCACGGTGTTGATGCCGGCGCGCTTGAGGCAGTTGTAGGGGCGCACCGACAGGTCCAGTTCTTCGATGGGCATGGCGGCCAGCCGCGCCATCTGGGCGTCGGCGCTCTGGTCCAGTCCCCCTGTCCCCTCTCCCTCCTGGCCCAGGGTGGCGAACAGCCGGAACTGGTCGATGAGGATGCGGGCCGCCTCCTGGACGGCCTCCTCGGGGCGGACCGAGCCGTCGGTCCACACCTCCAGGATCAGGCGGTCGGCCTCGGCCGTCCCCGCCCGCGTGTCCTCCACCACGTAGTTCACCTTTTGCACGGGGGTGAAGATGGAGTCCACCGGGATGACGCCGATCGCGTGCTCGCTCCTGCGGTGGCGCTCGGCCGGCACGTACCCTGTGCCCCGCTCCACCACCAGCTCCATGGCCAGGTGCGCGTCCTTGCGATCCAGGGTGGCGATGTGCAGGTCGGGGTTGAGGATATCCACCTCGGCGTCCTGCTGGATGTCGGCGGCGGTGACCTCCCGCTTGCCCCGGACGTCCAGCCGCAGCAGCTTGGGCTTGTCGGTGTGCAGGCGGAGGGTCAGCTCCTTGAGGTTGAGGATGATCTGGGTCACGTCCTCCACCACGCCCGGGATGGTGGAGAACTCATGCAGGACCCCCTCGATCTTCACCGACGTCACCGCCGCCCCCGGGATGGACGAGAGCAGCACCCGGCGCAGCGCGTTGCCCAGGGTGACCCCGAACCCCCGCTCCAGGGGCTCCACCACGAACTTTCCGTAGGTGTCCGAGAGTTCCGCGAACTCGATCTTGGTCTTGGGCGCTTCCCAGATGGTGGCAATGCTCATACGATTCGCTCCTCCGCCCCGGCGGCCATGGCTACCGGGAATAATACTCGACGATGAGCTGCTCCTGCACCGGCACGTCGATCTCTTCCCGCGCCGGCAGGGCCAGCACGCGGCCCTCCAGGGTGGCCGGGTTGAACTCCAGCCACGAGGGGAGGGTCCGCAGGCCGGTCTGGGCCAGTTCCTTCACCCGCGGGTGTTCCCGCCCCCGGGGGGTCGGGGAGATGACGTGACCGGGCCGAACCTGGAACGACGGGATGGTGACCTTGCGGCCGTTGACGGCGATGTGGCCGTGCAGCACCATCTGCCGGGCTTCCTTGCGGGAGAGGGCGAATCCCAGACGATAGACCACGTTGTCCAGGCGCGTCTCCAGAAGCTGCAGCAACCGCACGCCGGTCACGCCCTTGGCCTTGGCGGCCTGCTGGAAGTAGGTCTTGAACTGCGTCTCCAGCACCCCGTAGATGCGGCGCAGCTTCTGCTTCTCCCGCAGCCGGATTCCGAACTCGGACAGCTTGCGCCGGCTCTGGCCATGCATCCCCGGGGGCACCGGCCGCTTGTGGACCGGGCACTTCTCGGTGTAGCACTTCTCCCCCTTGAGGTAGAGCTTCATTCCCTCCCGCCGGCACAACCGGCACACGGGTCCTGTATACCTGGCCATCCCCTCTGTCCTCCCTACACCCGGCGTCTCTTGGGAGGCCGGCAGCCGTTATGCGGAATCGGGGTGACGTCCCGGATCAGGGCGACATCCAGCCCCGCGGCCTGCAGCGACCGGATGGCCGCCTCCCGACCGGGCCCCGGCCCCTTCACGTAAACCTCCACCTGCTTCACGCCGTGCTCCATGGCCTTGCGGGCGGCGTTCTCGGCCGCCAGCCCCGCCGCAAACGGCGTCCCCTTCCGGGACCCCTTGAAGCCCACGTTGCCGGCGCTGGACCAGGCCAGCACGTTGCCCTGGGGGTCCGTGATGGTGACGATGGTGTTGTTGAAGGTGGACTGAATGTGCGCCACGGCCAGCGGCACGTTCCGCCGCTCCCGCTTGCGTCCCTTCCGTTTGGCCACCGTCGGCCCTCCCGTCGGCGCGACAGATTACTTCTTCTCCAGCTTCCGGCGGCCCGACCCCACGGTCTTGCGCGGGCCCTTGCGGGTCCGGGCGTTGGTCCGGGTGCGCTGTCCCCGCACGGGCAGGTTCCGCCGGTGGCGCAGGCCGCGGTACGACCCGATCTCCACCAGCCGCCGGATGTCCATGGCCACGTCCCGGCGGAGGTCTCCCTCCACCTTGTAGTGGCGGTCGATGTAGTCCCGCAGGCGGGTGATCTCCTCCTCGGTGAGATTCCGCACCCGCGTGTCCGGGTTCACGCCGGTGGCGGCCAGCGCTTCCCGCGCCCGGCTAAGCCCGATGCCATAGATGTAGGTCAGAGCCACCTCCACCCGCTTGTCCCGAGGGAGGTCCACTCCCGCAATCCGCGCCATCCTCGTCCGCTCCCGGCGAGCCCCCTAGCCCTGCTTCTGCTTGTGCTTGGGGTTCTCGCAGATGATGTACACCCGGCGCCCCCGCCGGACCACCTTGCACTTCTCGCAGATGCGTTTGACCGACCCCCGCACCTTCATGGTCGCATCCCTTCGCCTTCCGGCAGCCGCCGCCTAGCGGTACCGGTACGTGATCCGCCCCCGGGTCGGGTCGTAGGGGGACAGCTCCACCTTGACCCGGTCACCGGGAAGGATGCGGATGAAGTTGATCCGCATCTTGCCCGAGACGTGGGCCAGCACTTTGTGGCCGCTGGTCAGCTGCACGCGAAACATCGCGTTGGGCAGCACCTCGACCACCGTACCTTCCACCTCGATGGCGTCCTTCTTGGCCATCCTCTCCCGGGACGACCGCGCGTCCCATTCCCTCGGAGAAACAACGGCCCCCCGCCGGCCCGCGCGCCGGCGGGGTAACCTCTGCAATTATACGGCCCCGCCGCCAGCCCGTCCACCGTGGAGCCCGCCGGGCTGGCTCAGACCACCCCGCCGGGGATGGCGGTCAGGACCCGGGCCCCCGAGGCGGTGACCGCCACCGTGTGTTCGAAGTGGGCGGCGGGGCTACCGTCCCGGGTCCGGACAGTCCACCCGTCGGGCTCCACCACCACCTCCCAGGATCCCAGGGTGACCATGGGCTCGATGGCCAGGGTCATTCCCTCCTGCAGGACCACGCCCGTACCCGGCTCCCCGAAGTTGGGGACCTGGGGATCCTCGTGGAGCGCCCGCCCGATCCCGTGGCCGGCGAAATCCCGCACCACCGCCATCCCCACCCCCTCCACGTACCCCTGCACCGCGGCGCCCACATCGCCCAGACGGGCACCGGGGCGGATCACCGCGATGGCCCGGTACAGGGATTCCCGGGTCACCTCCAGAAGCCGGCGCACCCGCGCGTTCACCGGGCCCACGGGGACCGTGACCGCAATGTCGCCGTGAAAACCCTCCACCTGGGCGCCCAGATCCACGGACACGATGGAGCCCCGGGGCAGCGGGCGCTCGTCGGGAATCCCGTGGACGACCTCGTCGTCCACCGACACACAGATGCTGGCGGGAAAGCCCCGGTATCCCTTGAATGACGGCGTGCCGCCCCGATCCCGGATGTACCGCTCGGCAATGCTGTCCAGGTGGGCGCCGGTGACGCCGGGGCGGATGGCCCGGACCACCTCGCGCAGGGCCTCGGCGGCCAGGATGCCGGCCCGGCGCATTCGCTTGATTTCGTCGGGAGTCTTCACCACGATCATGCTCGACGGCCCGCCCACGGGACGACCCCCTCACCGGGCGCGGGACCGGGCCCGGACGATCTCCATCACCCGCCGGTGGACGGTCTCCACATCGCCGTCCTCCACGGTCTCGAAGATGCTTCGGGACCGATAGTACGCCACCAGCGGCTCGGTCTGCTGGCGATACACCTCCAGCCGGCGGCGCACCGTCTCCTCTCGGTCGTCTTCCCGCTGCTCCAGCGGGCTGCCGTCCAGGTCGCACCGCCCCGGGACCCGGGGAGGGTGGAACTCCACGTGGTAGATGTGGCCGGCCGCCCGGCAGACCCGCCGGCCCACCAGGCGCCGCAGCACCGTGGCGTCCGAGACCTGAAAGTACACCACCGCGTCCAGGCGGCGTCCCTGCGCCTCCAGGAGGCGGTCGAGGGCCTCCGCCTGGGCCCGGGTGCGGGGAAAACCGTCCAGGACGAATCCCCGCCGGGCGTCGGGATGGCGCAGGCGCTCGGCCACCACCGCGATCATGATGTGGTCGGGAACCAGGTCTCCCCGCTCCAGATATGCCGCCGCCTCGCGGCCCAGCGGCGTGCCCCCGGCCACCGCCGCCCGCAGAATGTCGCCGGTGCTGATCCGGGGAATACCTTCCCGCTCCTGCAGGAGCCGGGCCTGGGTGCCTTTGCCGGCACCCGGCGGTCCGAGGAAGACCAGATTCATCTACCGCATGAACCCTTCATAGTGGCGCATGAGCACGTAGGCCTCGATCTGCTTCATGGTCTCCAGCGCCACGCCCACCACGATCAGCAGCGAGGTCCCCGCCAGATAGAAGGTGAGCACGCCGGTGCCCCGGGACAGGTACAGGGGCACGATGGCAATCACCGCCAGGGTCAGCGCGCCCACCAGGGTCAGCCGGTCCACCACCCGCGCCAGATAGTCACTGGTGGGGCGGCCCGGGCGGATGCCGGGAATGAACCCGCCGTACTTCTTGATGTTGTCGGCGACCTCGGCGGGATCGAAGCTGACCGCGGTGTAGAAGTACGTGAACAGGATGATCAGCACGAAGTACAGGGCATCGCCCAGGGGCCGCCCGGGCAGGATCATGTCGCCGATGCGGCGCAGCGGCTCGTAGCGGGCGAACTGGGCGATGGTGCCCGGGAACTGCAGCACCGACACGGCGAAGATGATGGGAATGACCCCCGCCTGGATGACCCGGATCGGCAGATGGGTGCTCTGCCCCCCGTAGACCCGGCGGCCCACCACCCGCTTGGCGTACTGCACGGGGATCTTGCGCACGGCCTGGGTGACGAACACCACGGCCACGATGCTGCCCAGCACAATGAGCAGGTCCAGGAGGAACTGCCAGAGGGCCACCTCCCCCACGCTCACCAGCCGCAGCGTCTGGGCCAGCTGGCTGGGCAGGCGAGCCACGATCCCTCCGAAGATGATCAGGGAGACCCCGTTGCCGACCCCGTACTCGGTCATGATCTCGCCCATCCAGGTCAGCAGCATGGTCCCGGCCATGAGGGTGACCACGATCATCCCCATGGTCAGCGGCCGGGTGTCGGGCAGCGCTCCCAGGTTGCGGATCAGCACCACCTGCCCCGCAGCCTGCAGCAGCGCCAGGACCACCGTCAGGTAGCGGGTGTACATCCCGATCTGCCGGCGGCCCGCCTCCCCCTCCTCCTGCGCCATCTCCTTCAGGCGCGGAAACACCACCTGCAGAAGGGACATGATGATGGACGCGGTGATGTAGGGAAACACCCCCAGGGCGAAGAGGGCGAAGTTGCTGAAGGCGCCACCCACGAACAGGTCCAGGAAGTTGAAGACGCTGCCCCGCTGGCGGAACAGCTGCTCCAGGGCCGCCACGTTTACCCCCGGCACCGGGAGGTGAGCCCCCAGGCGGAACAGGACCAGCATCCCCGCCGTGAACAGCAGCCGGCGGCGGAGGTCGGCGATCCGCCAGGCGTTAACCAGACCGGCCAGCATCGGCGATCACCTCCGCGCGCCCGCCGGCCTGGCGGATGGCCTCCGCGGCCCGCCGGCTGAAGGCGTGGGCCCGCACCACCAGCGGCCGGTCCAGGCTCCCCCGGCCCAGGATCTTCACCGGGCCGCGGCGCACCAGTCCGGCCTCCCGCAGGGTCTGCGGGGTCACCTCGCTGCCGGCAGGAAAACGGGCCAGGGCGTCCAGGTTGACCGGTTCATAGCCGGGCGACGGCACGCCGCCCGTGTGGCTGGCTCCTCCCGCCCGCACGCCGCGGCGGAAGGGCAACCGCTTGACCAGGATGGTCTGCCCGCCCTCAAATCCCGGGCGCGGCCCGGCGCCGGCGCGGGCCTTCTGGCCCTTGCGGCCGCGACCGCTGTACACGCCGCGGCCCGAGCCCAGCCCCCGTCCCACCCGGCGGCGCTTGCGGCGCGCTCCCCGGGGAGGCTTCAGCGTATCGATGCTCAGCATCTGAGGTCCCGACCCTCCCTGATGCATCAGCGCCGGGCGCCCGCCAGCTCGCCCACCGGCTTGCCGCGGATGCGGGCCACCTCCTCGGGGGTCCGCAGGTCCAGCAACGCGGCCACGGTAGCCCGGGCCTGGTTGATCGGATTGCGAGAGCCCAGCGACTTGGTCAAGATGTCCTTCACCCCCGCCGCCTCCAGGACCGCCCGCACCGAACCGCCGGCAATGACCCCCGTCCCTTCCGACGCCGGCTTCAGCAGGACCCGGGACGCGCCGTAGTGGCCGATCACCTCGTGGGGGATGGTGGTCCCCCGCAGCGGAACCTCGATGAGCTGCTTCTTGGCATCCTCCACGGCCTTGCGGATGGCGTCGGGCACCTCGGCAGCCTTGCCCAGCCCCACGCCCACATGGCCCTGCTCGTCGCCCACCACCACCAGGGCCGCGAAGTTGAACCGCTTGGCCCCCTTGGTGACCTTGGCCACCCGATTGATCCACACCGCCTTCTCCACGGTGAGGTTCACCGTGGAGGGGTCGATCCGTTTGATCGCCATCGCTGCCTCCCGGCCTCAGAACTCCAGCCCGCCCCGGCGTGCCCCCTCGGCCAGCGCCCGCACCCGGCCGTGGTACTTGTAGCCGCCCCGGTCAAAGACCACCCGGACGATGCCCCGGGCCCGCGCGCGGCGGGCCAGGATCTCGCCCACCACGGCGGCGGCCTCGGTCTTGCGCTTGCCCCGCACCTGGTCCCGCACCTCGGGGTCCAGGGTCGACGCCGCGGCCAGGGTCATGCCCCGATCGTCGTCGATGATCTGCGCGTAGATGTGCTTGAGGCTGCGAAACACCGACAGCCGGGGGCGATGGCCGGTTCCCGCAATCCGCCGCCGGATACGGGCGTGCCGGCGCTGGCGCAGCACATTGCGGTCCACCCGTTTGATCATCTCGGCCCTCCTACGCCCGACCCCCGACGGTCCGGCCCGCCTTGCCCGGCCGGAGCCGGATGCGCTCGCCGGCGTACCGGATGCCCTTGCCCTTGTAGGGGTCCGGGGGCCGGATGGCCCGCAGCCGGGCGGCCACCTGACCGACCAGTTCCTTGTCGATGCCGCTGACCACGATGCGCGTGGGCTGCGGGACCTCGAACTGGATTCCCTCCGGGGGCGTGACCACCACCGGGTGGGAGTAGCCCACCTGCAGGCTGAGGGCATCCCCCTGCTTGACGGCCCGGTATCCCACGCCGACGATCTCCAGCTCCACCCGGTAGCCCTCCACGACGCCCCGGACCATGTTGGCCAGCAGCGCCCGGGTGAGCCCGTGCAGGGCCCGATGCCTGTCCTGGTCCGTGGGGCGCTGGACCACCACGGCGCCGTCGCGCACCTGCACCGTCATGTCGGGATGGACCTCCCGCACCAGGCGGCCCCGCGGGCCCGCCACCTCGACCGTGCGGCCCTTCACCGCGACCGACACGCCGGGGGGAATCGGGATAGGCGCTCGTCCCACGCGCGACATGATCTGACCTCCGACCGGCGCTCTCCGTCCCTCACCAGACGTAGCAGATGACTTCGCCCCCGATGCCCAGCCGGCGGGCCTGGCGATCGGTCATCACGCCCCGGGAGGTGCTGACGATGGCCACCCCCAACCCCGCGCGCACCCGCGGCAGGGTCTTGCGGCCCGCGTAGATCCGCAGGCCCGGACGGCTTGCCCGGCGGATCCCCGACAGGACCGGCTCCTTGCGGGGGCCGTACTTCAGGGTGATCCGGATCACCCCCTGGGGTCCCCGGTCGATGCGGTGCCAGTCGGCGATGAACCCCTCCTCCTTGAGGATCCGCGCGATCTCCATCTTCAGCCGGCTCGCCGGCACGTCCACATGGTCATGCCGGGCGTGGATCGCATTGCGGATCCGCGTCAACATGTCGGCAATCGGGTCGGTGACGACACCCACGTCCGGATCTCCTCCGCCGTCGACTCTCACCTGTCACTCACCTGACCGCAGAGCGGCGACCGCTGGACATCCACGGCCCGGTTCACCAGCTCGCCTTGACCAGTCCCGGGATCTCCCCCCGGTGCGCCAGCTGCCGCAGGCAGATCCGGCACAGGCCGAACTTGCGGAACACCGCCCGCGGACGCCCGCAACGCAGGCATCGGCTGTACCGGCGCACCTTGAACTTGGGTTCCCGCTTCCATTTTTCCAGCAGCGCTTTCTTGGCCACCTCGAGCCTCCCACTCCCGGGATTCGCGGTCTCGGGATCCGGGATCCGGACTCCCACCCTCCGGCCCCGAGCGCCGAACCCCGCAGGTCTCCCTCAGGCCGCCTCCCGCAGGGGCAGGCCCAGCAGGCGCAGCAGTTCCCGCGCCTCCTCGTCGGTCCGGGCGGTGGTCACCACCGTGATGTCCATCCCCCGGATCTTCTCCACCCGATCATAGTCGATTTCCGGGAAGATCAGCTGTTCCCGGACGCCGATGTTCAGATTTCCCCGCCCGTCGAACTGTCGGGCGGAAATCCCCTTGAAGTCCCGGATGCGGGGCAGTGCGATGTTGAACAGCTTGTCCAGAAATTCATACATCCGATCGCCCCGCAGGGTCACCCGGGCCGCGATGGGCGTGCCCTTGCGGAGCTTGAAGGCGGCGATGGACTTCTTGGCCCGGACCACCACCGGCCGCTGGCCGGCGATGAGGGTGAGCTCCTCCACCGCCTTGTCCAGAAACCGCGGATCGGTGGTGGCGTCGCCCACCCGCATGTTCAGCACCACCTTCTCGACCCGCGGCACCTCCATGATGTTCCGGTACCCGAACCGCTCCCGCAACCGCGGCACGACCTCGGTCCGGTACAGGACCTTCAACCGCGCCGGCGGCCGGGGGCCGGTCGGCGCCGGAGCCGCCGCCTCGGCGGCCGCAGGGGCCGGGGCAGAGGGAACCTGTCGCTTCTTGCCGTCGCTCATTTCTCGATCTGCTCCCCGCAGCGCTTGCACACCCGCACTTTGGTCCCGTCGGCCAGGTAGCCGTGACCCACCCGCACCGCCCGTCCGCACTTGGGGCACACCACCATCACCTTGCTGCTGGGGATGGGCGCCTCCTTTTCCACGATGCCCCCCTGGGGCATCTTCTGGGTGGGGCGGGTGTGCCGCTTCACGACGTTGATGCCCTCCACGATGATCCGGCCGTGCTTGGGCAGGACCCGCAGCACCTTGCCGCGCTTGCCCCGCTGCTTGCCGGCGACGACCTCCACCATGTCGCCCTTCTTCACGTGTATCCGATGCCGCCCGGCCACCACCGCCATCTCACAGAACCTCCGGCGCCAGGGAGATGATCTTCATGAACTGCTTCTCCCGCAGCTCCCGCGCCACGGGGCCGAAGATGCGCGTGCCCCGCGGGTTCAAGGCGTCGCTGAGGATCACCGCCGCATTGTCGTCGAACCGGATGTACGACCCATCCGGGCGCCGGACGGGCCGCCGGGTCCGCACGATCACCGCCCGCACCACGTCCCCTTCCTTGATGGGGCTGTTGGGGATCGCCTGCTTGACCGAGCAGACCACCACGTCCCCCACGGTGGCATACCGGCGATTGCTGCCGCCCAGCACCCGGATCACCATCAGCTCCCGCGCGCCCGTATTGTCGGCGACCTTCAGCCGCGTGTAGGGCCGGATCATTGCGCTTTCTCCAGCACCTGGACCACCCGCCAGCGCTTCTCCTTGCTCAGGGGGCGGGTCTCCATGATCAGCACCCGGTCACCCTCGCGGGCCACGTTGCCCTCGTTGTGCGCCTTGAACCGGGCGATGTGGCGCACCGTCTTGCCGTACAGGGGGTGGCGGCGGATGGTCTCCACCTGAACCACCACCGTCTTGTCCATCTTGTCGCTGACCACGACCCCGACCCGGGTCTTCCGCTTCCCGCGCGTCTGCATCTCGGCCCCCGCTCCTACACCGCCACGCCCTTCTCGGCCAGCACCGTCTTGATCCGGGCCACATCCCGCCGCAGTTCCCGGATCCGGGAGGTGTTGGGTTGCTGGCCGGCGACCTTCAGGCGCAGGGTAAACAGCTCCCGCTGCACCTCGTCCAGCTTCCGCAGCAGTTCGTCGGCGGTCATCTGCCGCAGGTCCGCCGCCCGCATGGTCCGACCCCACCCTCCCCGACGGCTACACCGCCACCTCTTCCCGGGCCACGAACCTGGTCTTGATGGGCAGCTTGTGGGCGGCCAGGATCATGGCTTCCCGGGCGTTGGCCTCGTCCACTCCCGCCAGCTCGAAGAGGATGCGTCCCGGCCGCACCACCGCCACCCAGTACTCGGGATTCCCCTTCCCGGACCCCATGCGGGTCTCCGCCGGCTTCTTGGTGACGGGCTTGTCCGGGAAGATGCGAATCCACAGCTTGCCGCCCCGCTTGACGTGACGGGTGATGGCCCGCCGGGCGGCCTCGATCTGGGCGCTGGTGATCCAGGCCGGCTCCAAAGCCTGCAGGCCGTACTCCCCGAAGGCGATGGTGGTGCCGGCCAGCACCCGGCCCTTCATCCGCCCGCGCTGGGCCTTGCGGTATTTGGTGCGCTTAGGCATCAGCATCGCTGTCTCTCCTGGTCACCACAGGCCGCGGTTCCCGGGTGGGGATCACCACCGGGGGTCCCTCGCCCGCGGGGGACCCGCCCTGCACCGGCGCCGCCTCCGCAGCTGCCGGCGCCGCCGGAGCCGGTGGAGCCGCCGGGGCGCGCTCCGCCAGCCGCGGAGGCCGCCGCGCCTCCACCTCAGGCCGGCGCTCGGGCAGGATGTCGCCCCGGTAGATCCACACCTTCACCCCGATGCGCCCGTAGGTGGTCAGAGCCTCGGCCACCCCGAAGTCGATGTCCGCCCGCAGGGTCTGAAGGGGCACCCGCCCCTCCCGGTACCACTCGTAGCGGGCAATCTCGGCGCCGGCCAGGCGGCCCGAGCAGGCGATCCGGATCCCCTTGGCCCCGGCCCGCAGGCTGCGCTGCACCGCCTGCTTCATCGCCCGCCGGTAGGCGACCCGGCGCTCCAGCTGCTGGGCCACGTTCTCGGCCACCAGCACCGCCTCCAGCTCCGGCCGACGGATTTCCTGCACGGTGAGCTGCACCTGCTTGCCGGTCAGCGCCTCCAGCTCCTTCTTGAGGGCGTCGATGCCCGACCCGCCCCGGCCGATGATGATCCCCGGGCGGGCGGCGTGGATGATCACCCGGACCTGCGGCTTGCCCCCCACCCCGGTCTGGGTCCCGAACCGCTCGATCTCCACCCGGGAGATGCCGGCGCGACCGAGCTTCTCCTTGATGTGCTTCCGGATGGCCAGGTCCTCCTGGATGAGGCTGGCCATATCCCGGGCATACCATCGGGATTCCCAGTCGCGGATGATGCCCACCCGCAGTCCGACCGGATGAATTTTCTGGCCCACCGACTCACCTCCACTCCGACCGCCGGCCGGCTATGGCCGCCGGTCGGACACCACCACCGTGATGTGGCTGCTGCGCCGCGTGATGATGTCGGCCCGACCCCGCGCCCGGGGCTGCACGCGCTTCATGGACGGACCCCGGTCCACAAAGGCTCGGGCCACCACCAGAGCCGAGCGGTCCAGGTCCAGGTTGTTCTCGGCGTTGGCCACCGCCGAGCGCAGCACTTTGGCCACCACCCGCGCAGCCCGGGACGGCAGGAAGCGCAGCATCGCCTCCGCCTCCGTCACCGGCCGACCGCGGATCACCTGCACCACCCGCTGAACTTTCTTGGGCGACAGCCGCACGTAGCGCGCGACCGCTCTGACCTCCATAACTTCCTCCTCGCGGCGCGGGCTTCACCCTGCCCGCCACACACCCTAACTGGAGGCCGGCGACGCCGGCGCCGGCGGCGTGACGGTGGTCGTGCGCTCGGCGGCCGCCCCCGCGGCACCGTGGCCGCGGAATGTCCGGGTCGGCGCAAACTCGCCGAGCTTGTGGCCCACCATCTGCTCGGTGATGTAGATGGGCACGTGCTTCCGGCCGTCGTAGACGGCGATGGTGTGCCCCACCATCTCCGGGACGATGGTGGACCGCCGCGACCACGTCCTGATCACGCGCCGCTCCCGGGTGCGGTTCAGTTCCCGCACCTTCTCCAGCAGGTGCTCGTCTACAAAGGGTCCCTTTTTCGTCGACCGTCCCATACCCGTTCTCGTGTCGGAGCGGTGTCACCGACGTGACGACACGCCCCCGTCACTTCCTCCGTTTCACAATGAATTTGTCGCTGGGCTTGCGCTGGCGCGTCTTGGCGCCCAGGGTGGGCTTGCCCCACGGGCTCACGGGGCCCGGCATGCCGATGGGCGAGCGACCCTCGCCTCCGCCGTGGGGGTGGCTGGCCGGGTCCATGGCCACACCCCGCACCGCGGGGCGGCGGCCCAGCCACCGGGACCGCCCGGCCTTGCCCAGGGAGATGGCGCTGTGCTCCACATTGCCCACCTGACCCACCGTGGCCTTGCACTCCAGGCGGATCAGCCGGACCTCCCCCGAGGGCAACCGGATGTGGGCGTAGTCGCCCTCCTTGGCCATCACCTGGGCGGCCGCCCCCGCCGCCCGCACCAGCTGGCCCCCCTTGCCGGGGACCAATTCAATATTGTGCACCAGTGTCCCGACCGGGATGGCGCGCAGCGGCAGGG
Organism: Armatimonadota bacterium; assembly: GCA_031081675.1. NCBI lineage: Bacteria > Bacillati > Armatimonadota > Armatimonadota bacterium. The sequence goes on along the minus strand of JAVHLZ010000028.1, from coordinate 2,513 downwards.
CGTTGCCCGGCTTGATCTCCGCGTCCGGCCCCGACATGACCGTGTCGCCCACCTGGAGGCCCTCGGGGGCCAGGACGTACCGCTTCTCACCGTCGGCGTACTGCAGGAGGGCCAGCCGGGCCGACCGGTTGGGGTCATACTCGATGGCCACCACCCGGGCCGGGATCCCGTCCTTGTCCCGCCGGAAGTCCACGATCCGGTAGTGGCGCTTGTGCCCGCCTCCCCGGTGCCGTACGGTCACCCGCCCCTGGACGTTGCGCCCCCCGGTCTTGCGCAGGGGCTCCAGGAGCGAGGGCTCCGGCTCCTCCTTGGTGATCTCCTCAAACGTCGAGACGGTGAAAAAGCGCCGCCCCGGCGTCACCGGCTTGAACTTCTTGATTCCCACGTCGCCTGGCCTCCCTTCGGTCGGCCGCCTCGAGCCTGTCCGGGAGGCGCCTCCCTAGGTCAGAGCCTCCAGATCGATCTTCTCGCCGGGGGCCAGGGTGACCACCGCCTTGCGGTACCCTGACGTCCGGACGTAGTGCTGCCCCCGGCGCCGGGTCCGGCCCGGGATGCGCAGGGTGTTCACCTTGACCACCCGCACCCGGAACAGCCGCTGCACGGCTTCCTTGATCTGCAATTTGGTGGCTCCCGGCGCCACCTCGAACGTGTACTTGCCAATCTGGGAGCCCCGCATGCTCTTCTCGGTCAGGATCGGACGACGGATGATCTCCCGGGGATCCATCACCGGCCGTACACCTCCGCCAGCGCCGCCACCGCCGGGCGCGTGAGCACCAGGTAATCAGCGGCCAGGGCGTCGTGGATCGTCAGGCTCGCCGCCGGCCGCACCGTCACCTCCGGCAGGTTGGCGGCCGAGCGGGCCAGAATGGGGTCCGGCCCCGCCGTCACCAGCACGGTCCTGCCCGACACGGGCAGCCGCGCCAGGAAGTCCGCCAGCGCCTGCGTCCGGGGGGCCTCCAGCCGGGGGGGATCGATCACCACCACGCGCCCCGCGGCCGCCTTGGCCGACAGCACCGACCGCATGGCCAGGTGCCGCATCTGCCGGGGCGTGCGCTGGGTGTAGTCCCGGGGCCTGGGGCCATGGGCCACCCCCCCGCCCACGAACAGCGGTGCCCGACGGCTTCCGTGGCGGGCCCGCCCGGTGCCCTTCTGCCTCCACAGCTTCCGGGTGCTGTAGGCCACCTCACCCCGGGTCCTGGTGGAGTGCGTCCCCACCCGGCGGTTGGCCAGGTGGGCCACCAGGACCTGGTGCACCACCGCCCGGTGCGGCTTGATGCCGAAGACCTCCGCAGGGAGATCCACAGTCCCCGCCGCCGCCCCACTCGCGTCAAAAGCCTGCGCCGTCGGCACGCCGCTCACCTCGCCTGCGCCTCCCGCGGGGCGACCGCCGTGCGAACCATCACGAGCCCGCCCCGGGGACCCGGGACCGCCCCCTGCACCAGGAGCAGATGGTGCTCGGGGTCGACCCGCACCACCCGGAGGTTGCGGACCGTGACCCGCTCCCCCCCGTACCGACCGGGCATCCGCTTCCCCGGCCAGACCCGGGCCATGTCCGAGGACCCGATGGACCCCACGGCCCGGTGCATCAGGGAGACGCCGTGAGAGTCCCGCTGGCCCCGGAAGTTGTGCCGCTTCATGGCGCCGGCAAACCCGCGGCCCTTGGTGATGCCGATGACGTCCACCAGGTCCCCGCTGCGAAACCGTTCCACGGTGATCTGCTCGCCCACGGTGTAGGTCTCCCCGGGGGCCGGCCGGAACTCCCGCAGGACCCGGTGGGCCGCCACCCGCGCCCGGGCGAAGACGCCCCGCAGGGGCTTGGGCAACCTGCTCTCGGGGACGGGCTCAAAACCGACCTGCACGGCCGCGTAGCCATCCCGCTCCGGCGTCCGCACCTGGGTGACCACGCACGGACCCGCCTGGATCACCGTCACCGGCACGACATTGCCCTGGTCGTCGAAGACCTGGGTCATGCCCACCTTGCGTCCCACAATGGCCGTCATCGCCACCGCCTCACCAGCCACCGCCGAAGTCCCTCCCGCCGGCATCGGTCAGAGCTTGATCTCGATGTCCACCCCCGCCGGCAGGTCCAGGTGGCTCAGCGCGTCCACCGTCTTCTGGGTGGGCTCGAGGATGTCAATGAGCCGCTTGTGCGTCCGCAGCTCAAAGTGCTCCATGGACTCCTTGTCAATGTGGGGGGAGCGGATGACGCAGAACAGGCTGCGGTCCGTGGGCAGCGGCACGGGGCCCGACACCCGGGCGCCGGTGCGGCGCACCGTCTCCACGATCCGCTCGGCCGACTGGTCGAGCACCCTGTGGTCGAACGCCTTCAGCTTGATCCGAATCCGCTGCGCCATCCTGTAACCCCTTGGTTCGATCTACGCAATCTACGCAATCTACGCAATCTACGCAATCTCCGCAATCTACTCAATCTGCTCGATCTGCTCGATCGTCCCGGTGCGGGAAGATTGAGGAGATCGAGAAGATCGGGGGGTCGGGAAGATCGGCACTACTCG